>PUMX01000044.1 GCA_003552485.1 Candidatus Hydrogenedentota bacterium | reverse complement strand
TCGAACTCGTCGCGCCCGAACCCGGATACGGCGAGTGGATGTTGCCCACGGACAGTTCGGTAGCCATGAGCGGCGCTCTGACCATCGGGGAGGACCTTACCGGCGCGTCATGGGACCGGATCGAGGTAGAGTGGCCGAACAACATGACGGCTACCTGGACGGATGGGCGGGCCACTTGGGCCGATGCCTTCGAGGCCACGGGCGCGGTAGCTGGATTCGCGGATCTGGATCGGATGGCGCCTCAATTCGAACTGCCGGAACTCGAGGGCTTTGTCGAGTACGGCGGTCCGCTCACGTTGCGCGATACGGACGTTGAGATTGCGCTAGCCATCGAAGGGTTCGACGTGGCCTATGGCGCCTTCCGCATGCCGTACGGAACGCCGTTAACAGCCGGCGCCGACATTCGCTACGTGTTTGAATCCGCCGAGGGCGCCGCGGATGACTGGTATGTCCATCTTGCAGGCGAGGACGGCGCCGAAGGCGATTCGCTTAGTTTTGGAACGGACCCATTGCATGCAGAGACCGCGTTTACGCTACGATCAACGCTCGCGCTGCTCGAGGACTTCGGTTACCTTAGCCACGGCGAAGGGCTGATTACCGCGACGGGGACGGCAGGCTACAGCGATGATGCGGGGCCGTGGGCCAACATCTCGGACTTCGACGTGCAGGCGCAAGAGGCAGCGCTGCCCGACGCCTTGGGCGTACTGACTGATCTCGCGCTGCGTGGCGCACTGGCCTACGGAGAGAATGGGCTTGACGGAGACGCCGAACTCAATGCGGGAGCAATCGTGGCCGCCGGTCTCACCTTCACGGATCTCGATGGATCGCTGTATTTCGAGGAGGACGCGGTGCATGCGCCCAATATGCGGATTCGGACGCTCGACGGCGCTATTGAAGCCGAAGTCACGAGCCGCCTGCTCGCCGATAACTTCCCGACCGAAATCGTGGCAACGGTGCTAAACGTTGATCTTGACGCGTTTACGCGCGAATTCGAGCCTGGGGTGACGTTGACGGGCAAGCTTTGGGGCGAACTGACCGCGATGGCTGACTTCGATGGGTTGCAGGACGCCACGGTCAATCTCGTGTCGTTCCAAGATTTTTCCGTCAACCGCGAGGCCGTCCGTCAGCTATTACTCACCCAGCACGTTGGCGAGGTGGGCGGCGGCCGCGCGCTAGACCGGATGGTTACGCGGGTGGTCGGGCCCGATGAGCAACGTTCCTTTGACCGCGGCGAAATCGAGTTGGCGCTTATCGACGAACGGTTCCGGGGCGCCGCGCTCCTGCGCAGCGAGGCTCTGAACATGACCATTGATTTGCAGATCGATCCCGAGGCCATCCAGGAAGCGCTGCGCCTGCGTCAAGAAGCGCAGCTCGAACAGTTCGATGGCGTTACGTTAGAAGGGATTCTGTAACCCAAGATGAGACAACGGCCTAGGGATACGGTAGAATAGGCGGAGTATGTGCGGCGTCTGACCGGCTACAAGGTCGGTCGCGCGCCCGATTAGACACAAGCGTATCCGAACCGGACAAGCAAGGAGCGACCCATGCGCACAACCCTCACTTTCACCGTCATAGCCGCAGTCACCATCATCCTTGGCTGCGTGCTAGAGACTCGGCATACAATTGACGCCTACATCCGCGTCGATATCCGGCACATACAGGAACAGGCCGACGCAGTGCTCGATTTTGTCGAGGGCCGCACCGACACTCTGCCGTTCGAACAACCCGCGCCGAACAACAGCGGCGCGTCGTGGTTAAACCGAACTCTGGAGTTCATTTCGCCGTTCCAGACCGCGCACGCCAGCGAGAATCTGCGTGAAGCCTCGCCCGAGGTCGAACGCCTCGCTCGGGAGATGCGCGAACGGCATTCCGAGCTGCAGGCGCTGAAACGACAAGGTGTAATTGGGGAAAACAACCGCGGCTATTTGGAAATACGCAACATCGCCGCGCTGGACACACCCGAAGAGCGGGAGGAGGCCGAAGAACTCGTCAGCGAGGAGAACGAGGATCGGCGGGCGCTGTACCATGAGATTGCGCGTCTCAATGAGGACGATAACGTCAGTGTGGGCGAAGTTGAACGCATCTTTGCACAACGCCGCCTGGAGCGGGCCCAATCCGGCGAGATCTTCCAACTACCCCCAGCGGGTTCCGATTTCGATCGCTTCGAGAATTCCGCGGCCGGGCGCAGGCTGCGTGATGAGTGCCAGCCCAACGCCTGGGTAGAGATTCCATAACAGCGACAGCCGCGTCACTTCGGCTTGTCGGGGTCAGCCCGTCGTGCGCTCCGTCAGGATTTCGTGCGCCGCGCCGAGAACGTCCTCGACGCGGATGCGGGTCATGCAACGGTGGTCAGTATGACACACCGGTTGTTGACATGGCCCGCAATAGACCGGCGTCCTCAGCACGCGGCCGTGCTCATACGGGCCGACGGAGTAGGCGGGCTTCGTTGGCCCCATAATACAAACCACGGGCGCGCCAAACGCCACCGCCACATGACGCGGCCCGGAATCGTTGCCAATAAACAGATCGAGGATGCTGATAGCCGCTTTGAGCTTCGCCACGCCCTCGCCTGGAATATCCGGCTCCATCAACGTTGTCGCCGCCGCTTTGTGGACGGCGTCACGCGTGTCTTCCTCGCCGGGTCCCGTTAACAGCACGCAGCGTGCGCCCCATTGCGCGGCCAACGCGTCGGCGACGGCGGCGTAACGCTCGGCAGGCCAGCGTTTGCTCGGGCCAAACGCCGCGCCAGGCGCCAGCCCGATGAGTGGCCCCGGCCCAGCCCAGCGGCGCCGCAATTCGTCCGCCAGCCGCGGATCAGCGTGCAGTTCGAGGCCCTGCCCATCATCTTCGCAACCGACCGTCCGCAGCAGCCCCACATACTCGTCGGTCATGTAGATAGGGGTGATGCGCCCATTCTCTCGGTGAGGCGGCGGCGCATCGCTTAGCAACCAGCGGCGCCCGCCGCGATCGTAACCAAGACGCCGTTTCGCCCCCGCCAACCTTGCAAGTAGCGCGGCGCGAAAGCTATGGGGCAAAACGACGGCGCAATCCGGTGGGCCGTCTTGCCTTCGCAGCTCGCGCGCGATGCGCCACATAGCGGCCAGGCTGGGTTGAGCGGGAAATGGCTGGAAGCGATCGATGGAGGAAAGGCCGTCAAGCAGCCGGCATACCGATTCGCGACCGGCGACGGTAACAAGGGATTGAGGAAACTGACGCTTCAATAGGCGAAACACCGGCGTCGCCATGACGGCGTCGCCGAGCCAGTTGGGCGCAAGCACAACAATGTGCCGAACCGTTTTCACACCGTGCAATACGCCATCAGTCCGAGTCGCGTCCTTGGGGCAGATGGCGATGCAGTTGCGCCACGAAAGCCTCGTCGCCCAAGGTTTCTTTGAAAATCTGCTCACGCGCGGGCAAATAGTTACGCAAAATGTCGCCGCACTCGACGATAGCTCGCGCCATAACGAGGAAGAAGAACACGAAATTGATGCTCAAGAACACGGCGAAGCGGAGGGGTTCATCATAAATATGAACAACTTGCGTGCTCAACGCCACGACGATCATGATCGCCAGCAGCAAATACGCGCTCACTGGCCGCCGTTGATGGGCCCGCTCAAGCGCTTTGTTCAACACCGCGCCAAACGTGGGACCAGCATCCACGGTGTCGTTGTCCAGCTTCATCGCGCGCTTCTCCTCTAAGAGTTCGGCTCAATTGGACATGCAGCCACAGCTCGGGCCACAACACCCACCGCTTGGCGTCTCACCCTTTGAACCCGCGCTCATCGCGGCGAATGCGCCCACCTGACGGGTCACGCGCTCCGACCCACAATAGGGACAGGCAGGCTTTTCCTCGCCCCGGATCAACAACTCACTGGTTTGCTCACATTCCTCACAAACATACTGAAATAGCGGCATCGGTATCACTCTCCACGATGATTGCGCTCGAATGGATTCCCACTCGATCATTGTACCCCAGTCTTACGGCCATTACCAAAGGCGGCGGCGGAACTCCCGGCCTCCAATAAGATCTTCGCGGCGGCGGCCGCAGTCCGAACCGACGGAGGCTACTCATTTCTCCGTGACAAACATGGCCAGAAAATCCTCGGGCCGCTTATCCGCATATCGTTTCTGGTTGAAGACGCGCACTAGCTCTTGGTAGTCGTCTTGATGCTCTTGGTCTTCGAGATACGCCTCGTACAACGGCGCCGTCTCCGCCACGTCATCCCGGTGAAGCGGACAACCCGTGTCTTTGTGCAGGGTGAATCCTCGAAACTCGCCGTTACGGGTTTCCTGCAGTTTGTATGGAAACAACTGGCAGAGAATCGGCCGATGCTCATAGATCTTGCACATTTTCTTCCGCTTGTCGAGGAAGTGGCATCCGCGCCGCGTGTCGCGTTTCAAGGCCATAATATAGCGCCGCCCATTGCAGCGCAGCCACGTGGGATCCGAGGCCGCGACCTCGTCGATTTCCTCGGGGGCCAGGAATTCAAGGAACTGCCTGGGGGGCAAGCCTGTCGCCTTGGTGATATTGATCACATCTTGCGGCGTCGGCAATACGACCAGATTGGTGCAGCAATGAACGCATTGATGACAACTGAACTGAACTGTGTATCTACCCATGGACGGCACCTTACCCTTTTGAGGCCCCAATCGGCAACCACGCCATGCGTTGCCGGCTTCGCGGAAGCCGGGTATTGAGATCCGGCGGAACAGCTTGCTGCGCACCGCGAGATGACCGGCCAATAACGGGGGTTTCGGGCCGTGATGGAACTTCGGCTCAACAGAAAGGATATGTATATGGGCGCTGACCGTCAGTAGCCCGTCTAGGGAGATGGGGAACCGTGGGTAGAATTGGCGTTACTGCCCTGCTATAATCCCGCGGTCCGAATGGCTGTCCGAGCGTAGTGTATCCGCCGCCGGACCGCCCGTTGCATTACCCAAACACGCAAACAAGAGGGAGGTGAATTGAATGAGCAATGGCACCAGTGTGGCTGATGCTGTGAAGCGCATTGTTGTCGAGAAGTTGGATCGTTCCGAGGATGAGGTAACCCTCGAAGCGCGATTCATCGACGACTTGGGCGCCGACTCGCTGGATTTGACGGAATTGTTGATGGCTCTTGAAGAGGAATACAACATCGAGATCGATGACGAAGCCAACGAAATACAGACCGTCGGCGACGCAGTAAATTACATCGAGTCAAGACTGCAATAGCGAGGGAATCCTGCGTCTGCCAGGCGCTTTCATAATCTGGCGTTCAACTACCTCTCGATATCAAGGAAACGCCCAGCCCCGCTCGTGATTTGTGTGGGCTGGGCCGTTTTGAAGCTTTCCCGCACGAAGGTCAAGCATGAGAACACGAGTGGTCATAACGGGAATGGGCGTGGTGTCGCCGCTAGGCAACAGCGTCCCCGTGTTTTGGGAAGCACTGTGCAACGGCAAACCGGGCATAGGCCCCATAACGCATTTTGACGCATCCGAGATGCCTGCGCGAATTGCGGGGCAAGCGGAAGACTGCCATCCGGCGGTGATGACCGCCAAGGAAATCAGCCGCTGCGACCGCTACACGGTGTTTGCCGTCGAAGCCGCAAGCCAGGCATGGGAACAGGCCGGGCTCGATATCGACCGGGAGAATCCGCAGCGTTGCGGAGTGACCGTCGGCACGGGAATTGGCGGCCTCTACACCTTCGAGGAACAGATGACGCGCTTCATCAATGGCGGAGCGCGGCGGGTCTCGCCTTTGGCCATCCCCAAGATTCTGACCAATATGGCCGCGGGCGAGGTCGCGATACGCTTCGGGCTTGCGGGCCCAAATGAAGCTGTCATTTCCGCATGCGCGTCCGGGGCGCAAAGCATCGGCGACGCATCCATGGTCATTCGCGATGGGCGCGCCGACGTAATGATCGCCGGCGGCTCGGAAGCCGGCATTGTGCCCTTTGGTATTGCGGGATTCGCTGCGATGAAGGCGTTGTCCACCCGCAACGACGAGCCAGAGCGGGCCAGCCGTCCTTTTGACAAGGAACGGGACGGGTTTGTAATGAGCGAAGGCGCGGGAGTCATGGTCCTCGAATCGGAGGATCACGCAAAGGCGCGCGGCGCCGAGATTCTCGGCGAAGTCGCGGGCCACGGCGATACATGCGACGCCTACCACGTGACATCGCCCCGGCCCGACGGTTCGGGCGCTGTGGGCGCGATGAACACGGCTCTGGCCGACGCGGAATTACCGGCAAGCGCCATTGGATACTTCAACGCGCACGGCACGAGCACGAAACTCAACGACATAGCGGAAACGCTCGCCCTCAAGACAGTATTTGGCGAGGCCATGCCGCCGGTAAGCTCAACGAAATCGATGATTGGGCATTTGCTTGGCGCCGCCGGCGCGGTGGAAGCCATCGCTTGTATGCTGGCGGTCCGCGATGGCGTGCTCCCGCCCAACATCAACTACGAGAATGCCGATCCCGAGTGCGAACTCAACATCGTGGCGAACAGCGCCCGGCAGGCCCAAATTGATTCGGCCATGTCGAACTCGTTAGGATTCGGGGGACATAACACCTCGCTCATCGTAAAGCGCTATGAGTGACGGAGGCGGGCAGCGAGAAGAGGCGATCGAGGAGCTTCTGGCTCGCCTCAGCTTGCCAAACGCCAACCGCCAGCTGATAGACCGCGCGCTTACCCATGCATCGGTAGCCGAGCAGGGGGATGCGCAGTGGCTGGACTATGAAGCCCTCGAGTTTCTCGGGGACGCCGCCCTCGGGCTGGTCATTGCGCATTATCTCTACGAGACCCGGCCGGAAGGGTCGCCGGGCGAGTACAGCCAGTTGCGCGCTCAAGTCGTAAACCAGAACACGTTGGCGCGCGTGGCGCAGCGCTGGGATTTGGGGCCCGCCATCCGCTTGGGCAAGGGCGAGGAGCAATCCGGAGGACGCGAGCGCGTGTCATTGCTCGCGGACTGCGTCGAGTCGCTTATCGCAGCCGTGTATCTGGATCGCGGCTGGAACGAAACGCGGCGCATCGTCGAACGCATGTTTGCCGAGGAACTGCGATCGCTGGCTGAGGGCGCCCCCGTCTGGGACTACAAGTCTCAGTTGCAGCAGTATTGCCAAGGCCGCCGTATGGCGTTACCAGACTTCGTAATGGTGCGGACCGAAGGCCCGGACCACGCGAAGCAGTTCGAGGTGGAAGTGCGGCTCGATGGCCAGAAGGAAGGCCATGGAACGGGGCGTTCGAAAAAGGAAGCGGAGCAAAATGCGGCCCGGCAAGCGCTGAAGGGCCGCGGCGTTATCGAAACCTGAATCAACGGGCGAAAGGAGGCGGCTCGCCAGGTTGGTTTACCGATGTTGCCCGGCGCAAGAAAACCTATTCTCTTTGCGTTGGGCCATACGGACAATGTACTGAGCAACACGCGGCGCCGCGTGTTGGGGAACAGGAGCGCCAAGGCGTCCCAAGCCGGGGGAACAACTAGACCCCACGCGCGCGGCCCGGAGCTTCCGGACCCGCCGCGCATACGCTCAGTTAACACATCACAGTGACACAGTAAGAAAGGAGTGTAAGACCGTTATGGGGAATTTCCTTGTTATTGCCGGAATCGCCAGCCTGCTTGCGCTGGCCTTCGTCGTATATCTGGCCAAGTACGTGCTCTCGAAACCGCAGGGCACCGAACACATGGCCAAGCTTTCCAGCATGGTGCAGGACGGCGCCCGCGCCTTCCTGTACCGTGAGTACCGGTATGTCGGCAGTTTTGTCGTGGTCATATTCCTCCTGTTGACCATCGTTGGCTTAGTCAATCCAGAAATCGGATTGAATTTCCGAACCGCCATCGCCTTTGCGGCGGGCGCCGTGGCCAGCGGATGCGCCGGTTTCCTGGGTATGTACATCGCCACACGCGCCAACGCGCGCACGGCCGCGGCCGCAGAGACCGGGGGCGTGCGCGGCGCGCTGGACGTGGCCATGAGCGGCGGCGCCGTCATGGGCATGGGCGTGGTCGGCATCGCGCTGCTGGGTTTGGTCATCGTCTACCGCATGTTTGAAGGCGACCCGGTAATTGTGAATGGCTACGCCATGGGCGCGTCGTTGGTGGCGTTGTTCGGTCGCACGGGCGGCGGCATCTTCACCAAGGGCGCCGACATGGGCGCCGACCTGGTGGGCAAAGTCGAGGCGGGCATTCCCGAGGACGATCCGCGCAACCCCGCCGTCATTGCCGATAATGTGGGCGACAACGTGGGCGACGTGGCCGGCTTAGGCGCCGACCTGCTCGAGTCCTTCGTGGCCTCGATCATCTCGAGCCTGGCCATCGCCTTCATCATGTACACCGCCGTCGGCGCTGAGGCCGGGGAATTCCTGCGGGGATTCCCGTTCATTCTTGCTGGCGTCGGCATCATCGGCTCGATTCTTGGCGTGATGTACGTCAAGAGGTTTGCCCAGAGCAACCCACAGAGCGCATTAATGAACGGTACTTACCTCAGCGCTATTGTGACCTTGGTGGCTATCGGTGTGTACTCGTACTTCTACGGCGTGAGTTTCCCGCACCCCGACCGCGAAGGCATCGAAGTGGCCTGGTGGGGACCGTTCCTGGCCGCGGTGCTCGGCATTGTTTCGGGAACGCTCGTGGGATTCATCAGCGAGTACTTCACATCGAGCAAGTACGCTCCAGTTCAGCGCATCGCGAAAGGTTCGCAGTCGGGCCCCGCGATCACCGTGACCGAAGGCACCGCGGTAGGCATGCAGAGCACGATCATTCCCATCATCGTGCTCGCGCTGGCCGTTGTGCTGGCTTACTGGCTGTGCGGCGTTTACGGCGTCGCGATCGCAGCACTCGGCATGCTGGCGACTACGGGCATGGTTGTGGCCGTGGACTCGTATGGCCCCATTGCCGATAACGCGGGCGGCATCGCCGAGATGAGCCACTTGGATCCAAAGGTCCGCGAAATCACCGACAACCTTGACGCCGTCGGCAACACGACCGCCGCTATTGGCAAGGGCTTCGCCATCGGCAGCGCGGCATTCGCCGCCATTGGCCTGCTCAGCGCATTCATGCTGGCGGCTGATCTGTCGCCCCAGGACGTGAGCCTCCTGGATCCGCAGGTGCTCGCCGGGATTCTGATCGGCGCCATGCTGCCATTCTTCTTCTCGTCGCTGCTCTTTGGCGCCGTGGGCCGTTGCGCCGATATGATGATTCTCGAAGTCCGGCGCCAGTTCGACGCCATTCCCGGCCTGCGCGACGGCGAAGAGGGCGTGTTGCCGGACAGCACCACCTGCGTCGATATCGCCACGCAAGGGGCCATCAAGGGCATGATGCTGCCGGGATTCCTGGCCATTTTCGCGCCCATCATCATGGGCCTGTTGCTTGGCCCCGACGCGCTCGCGGGCATGCTGGTCGGCGCCATTGCTTCCGGTGTGATGCTCGGCCTGTCATCGGCGAACTCTGGCGGCGCCATGGATAACGCCAAGAAGTTCATCGAAGAGGGCAACTACGGCGGCAAGAACTCCGAAGCGCATAAGGCCGCCGTCGTCGGCGATACCGTTGGCGACCCACTGAAGGACACTGTTGGTCCGTCCATCAACATTCTCATCAAGCTGATGGGCGTGATTTCACTGGTGTTGGCGCCCCTGTTTATCTAACTCATCCCTGTGGCCGGTTGCTCGCCGGCCGGCCACAAGCAAGACAATGCAAGGCTGCTCCCGCGTCTCCCCGGCGGCGCAGGAGCAGCCTTTTTTCTTCCTTGCCGTGCTTTGCTCTCACACGGGCCGACGCCGGCACAGCACGCTCGCGCACGGCTTCAATGCCTTCGCGACTTATTCCGTATCCATTTGCGCAACCGCCGGAGGGGCAAAACGAGTAGAGCGGAGGGGCTTTTGGGAAAGGGAGAGGGGATTCGTGGACTAGCGGTTCGCATCTGCGCCAGCTTGCTGCTGTTCCGCCATGATCTCTTCCAAAACGTCAATAAGCATGTTGACGTCGACCCCGTAGACGGCGCAGACCTGACCAATGGTCTCGAACTCGCCAACGCTGCAATGTGAGCAGCCGCCCAACTGAAACGCGGCAAACACCTCGGCGACTTTGGGATGCATCCTCATGGCTTCGCCGATGCTCATGTCGGGGTCGAAATAATTCCACGCGCGGTTCTCGCGCGCCGCGCCACTGGCGCCACTTGTCTCTTCCGGCTGACTCGCCTGTTGAGCGCGTTCCGATGACGTCTCGGGCCAGTGCCGCCGGAACTCTTCCTCCGTGGCTTCCATAAGCGATTGAGGCTGATATAGCGTCTTCACGACGGGATCCGCCACGCGCTTTGTTTCTCCAGTAGCGGGGATAAAGGTCACGTAGCGATTCACCGTCAGTTCGTCGTCGCATTCGTAGTATGTATAGGCAATGCCTTTGCCTGGAACAGGCTGGCTGCTTTTGAAGTAACGCATAATTCTATCGCGCTCCTTTACTCTACCTCTATGACGAAACAAGGGGATGAAACCGAGAATTCCAGCGTCATCCCCTTGAAACGCGTCTCAATCACTCCGGGGCGCTAAGGTTACGCCTTACAGCCGCCCGGCAAGCAGCGCCACACTACGGCGTAAGCTCATCGGGTCCCGGCGTCTCATGCGGACCGGGCGTTGGCGCCTCGACGGGCGGATCGGGCATGGAGGGCTCCTCGACCTCTTCCATGCGATCAACAATCTCTACCGGCGCGATCGCTTCCAGATCTTCCCGAATCTTATCAGCCTCGCCAACGACCACAATGGTCAGCCGATCCGGATCGATGACTTCCTCGGCAATGCGGATCAAGTCTTCCTCTGTGGTTTGCCGGTAACCCTCCATGGCTTGCTGGAGATAATCGGCGGGCAAGTCGTTGTATTGGATGATCCACTCGTAGGTTACTACGTCACTGGGCGTTTCGATCTGGCCGGGGAAGCTACCCACGAGATAATCCCGGGCGGTCTCGAGTTCCTCGCCCTGAGGCGGATTCTCGCGCATGTCGTCTAGGACTTCAAGCATAGCCTCAACCGTTTCCGCGGTGGTCTCGGTCTGGGTAAAGGTGTAATTCCAGAACTCGCCCGCGTACCGGTTGGGCCGGAATAATCCCGCCACCCCGTATGTAAGG
>PUMX01000504.1 GCA_003552485.1 Candidatus Hydrogenedentota bacterium | reverse complement strand
TCGCCGTTCGCTAAAGCAGACGCAGCCCAGGCGGCGTCATCGTCTGTGCCAAGGCAAGCCTGTCGCCGGTTGGGAAGCGTGTTTGAAGCTGTGATACGCTGAGTACGGAGTCAGACTAGCTAGCGGGCGACCCGGCTTGACCCGTCGCCAACCAAGAGGAAAACAAGCGCAATGAGCCCGAAGATCAAGACGGTGCATCTGCATTACTACGCGGAGCTTCGTGACGAGAGCGGAGTCACCGATGAGAGCATTGAAACATCGGCCGTAACCCCCGAAGACCTGTATTCTGAACTTTGTGACCGCCACGGCTTCACGGTGGAAGCGGACAACATGAAAGTGGTCGTTAACGCCGAGATTCGAGAGTGGGGGTCCGCCATACGCGACGGGGACACAGTCATTTTCCTTCCGCCGCTGCCGGAGGAGTGAAAACCCGATTACACACGCTCGCGAAAGCACACCCGGGCCTATGTGGGGGGAAGGCCTAGAGCCGCACGCCGGCCGATCGGAAAGCGTTCTCCGCCGCATCGGCCCATCCGCGGTTTGCGGCGGGACTGGCCGGGCTCGGGTGGGGGACACGGGCGATCTGCACGTCATACCGACCCATGCACGCTTTCAGCCGCGTTTCGGCGAAGCGGCCTACTCCAATGACCCACCTCGGCTCGAGCGCCTCGACGACCGCGCGCAACGCTTCGTCACACGGCGCAAATAGCGCCGCGCGCTCCGTGGCGGAAAGCCGATCGGGCGTGCGGTTCCGGCCCGTTTCCTCGATGAATGCCAAAGGACAGTAGTTGTACACAAAGAAACGCTGAAAGAACTCCTCGGGCGCGCCGAAACGGTCGCGGGCCCATCCCCATAATCTCATGCCGCTGACCTCGCGCCGAGTGCAGGCGAAACCCAGCACCGGGCGTTTCGGATGCTCCCGTGCCGGACGCTCGACAGCGGCGGATATCTTCAACCAATCGCGCGTCATGGCCACGTCGCCGAAAGGAACGCCCGTTTGGGCCATGCCCCAGGGTCCCGCATTCATGCCGACTAGAAGCACTTCCCGCGCGCCTCGTCCATAACGCTGCAAGTATTGGACGTGACTTGGCCACGCATAGGACAGGGGATCATAGACATGCGTCACCGGCTCGCGAATCGGTATGCCGCTCAAGGCTTCCGACAAGACGCGGGCAATGGATATCAACGGACTGGCTGATGGGCTCACACCGAGACCTGCATGCGCTCCTTCATGCGCTTGAGCGCCCAGACGTCCTCCTGAATCGTTTCCGCCAACTCAGGATTGATGCTTTGCAGGCGTTGACAGTACGAGAAGGCCTCTTCGTAGCGTTCCAGCATGATGACTGACTGGGTTCCAAGAATGAGGCCGTGTTCGTGGTTGGGGTGCTTGTCAAGCAACGTTTGGAACCAGGCCGCGGCGGCTTCAAACTCGCCACGATGGAAGTGGCGCATCCCGCGCTGAAACGCCTTCGGCTCCGTCCGGCGAAGCAGATGCTCGATGCCGTACCGCCCGAAATGCGCTAACATGGGCAGCGCCAATATCAGCATGAACTCGGGGCGGCCCATCAGGCCCGCGAGCAATTTGACAGGGAAGAGAAGAAATAGGGTAATCAAGAGGGACTTCGCCACCACGGCGCGGAACGGCCGCACATGCCGCCGCGCGTGACCCGCCTTGACGGGATACGCGGAAACGTCCTTGGCGTCCTGCTTGACGCGGTCCAACTGCTCCATGAAGTGTTGGACTTCTTGGTCGCGGTCATTGTCCCAAAACTCGATGGCCATGTCCGACTCCTCGACCTGTAACAGTGTGGAGGAGTGTCTTTCTATAAGCGCTCGTAGCGCCCGGAAGGCGAACCACGCCGCCACGGCCAACGCCATCATACCTGCTGCGGCAAGGGCGATCCGGGCGAACGCACTGTTCGCGGCGGCGGAGGCGCCGGCTTCCTCCGGTTGAAGGGCGATGCCGATTATCGCCAGCCCCAATCCGGCTGCTACCATAAGTAGCAATAAGTTGCGCACAACCAGCGCGGCTTGCTGGCGTTTGTGATGGGACACGATAACCCATTCCACGGGGATATACGCAGAGAAAGAAGCCACCCACGAGCGGGCATGGTAGATAAGCACGGTCCCCTTTAATTCGAGCCACGTGCGGTGAGGACCGCCGATTTGGTTGATGCGAATCTTCATGGAATCCAGAGTGGACGTTGGTTGTTCCTATGTTTTTGGGAGTCAGCCTCCCACTACTTCTTCCATTTTACCAAGTTCGGCGCGCCCGGCGCGAATGCCTGCAACCTCGCAAGACTAGACTTGATAATACTACACAACAGACAACCCTAGTTGACGGATATTTGTATGGAGCCAAATTTCGAGATAGAGCGCCGAAACGGGCAAAACCAAGACGATGCCCTTGACGTGTGCCCGCATTTTGGTGAGTGCGGAGGGTGCAAGAGTCAAGATGTGACCTACGCCGAACAGTGCGCAGAAAAAGCGCAATGGCTCGGCGAGCTGTTTGCAGACTACTGGCCGGAACCGATTCACGTCACTCCGTCGCCGGTAACCTGGTATTACCGTAACAAGGTCGATCTGACCTTCGGACGCAAGTTTTATGAGAACCCGCCCCCGAAGGATTTCGAGCGCGAGACTGTTCTGGGGTTCAAGCGAAAAGGACGCTGGTTCTGGCCTTTGGAAGTCAGCGAGTGCCGCCTTGCGTCGCCTGTTCTTGTCAACCTGCTCGCCGCCGTGCGGGGCTTCATAGGGGAACACGGGCTGAAAGCTTTTAACAGCAGGCGGGGCGACGGTTTTCTCAAGATATTGCTGGTTCGCGAGGCCAAGCGGACAGGCCAGCGCATGGTCGTGCTGATCACCCATGACGGCGAGTTCGACCAGCAAGCCTTCGTTGACGCCGTGCTCGCCGCATATCCCGCCGACAGTATCTACTGGGGCATTCACCGCAAGCTGTCCGACGTGGCCGAGGCCGAGGAGTTGCATCTGCTCTACGGCGCGCCATACATCGAGGAAGCGCTGCATGTGCCCACGGACCAAGGCGAACGACGGCTGCGCTTCCGCATATCGCCCATGAGCTTCTTCCAGACGAACACGCTGGCGACGGAACTCCTCTACAGCAAGATCCGGTCATGGGCGGAGCAGTACGACTTCGCCAAACTCTACGACCTCTACGGCGGTTCCGGCGGAATCGCGTTCAGTTGCGCGGACCTCGTGGGGGAGATCGAATCCGTGGAAAGCGTGGCCGCCGCGGGCGAGGATGGGAGTCACAATGCGGAACTGAATGGCATAGCGAATGTCCACTTCGTCACGGAAAAGGTCGAGAACTACCTGCGCGATAAGCGCGACGCGGGCCAGGCGGAGGCGGGGGAGGGCGCCATACTCGATCCGCCACGGGCTGGGCTGAACCCGAAGGCGCTGCGCAGGCTGCTGCAATGGCGGCCCGGCCATATGCTATACGTGTCGTGCAAACCCGAAGCATTAGCCCAGGAATTGCCCGCAATCCTCGAGCATTACCGCATCACCTCGGCTGAAGCCGTGGATTTGTTTCCCCACACGCCCCACGTCGAACTGTTGATAGGATTTGAGAAGAAGTAGCGGCGAGTTTCCTACTCGGCGTTCCCGCGATGCCGCTCTGGAGAGCGGCGGCGCCGGCGCCGCTAGGTCACCACGATATCATCGGGATCCACCAGGCCCAGCCCTTTCGCGCACAAGGGGCAATCAGCCGGATTCCAGCTTTCGAGTGTGATGTTCGCGAGGGGCGTGTACCGGGGCTGGAAGTCCACCTTGCCGCCGCTGCGATCGATAAGGCTGGCGACGCCGATGATCTCCGCGCCGCGTTCGGCCAGGTGGTCCACGGTCTTCTGCACGGAACCGCCGGTGGTTATGACGTCCTCGACGACCAACGTCCGCACGCCAGGCTTGAGGGCGAATCCACGTTTGAGGACCATTTGGCCGCCGGTTTCCTTTTCCGTGAACACGGCGCGGCAGTTCAGGTGACGGGCCGTCTCGTAGGCCAGCACAATGCCGCCCGTCGCGGGCCCCGCCACAAGCTCGATACCGTCATCTTGATAGTAGCTCGCCATGGCGCGGCAAAGCTGTTCCGTCTGCTGTGGAAACTGCAATACGCGCGCAGCTTGCAAAAACCGGCTTCCGTGGCGGCCGCTCGCGTAGAGAAAATGCCCTTCGAGGAGTCCACCCGCTTCCGTAAACAACCGCAACACTTCTTCGGACGTCATTCGTGAAGCTCCTCCTGTATCGCTTTCACTGCCGCGGCGGGATCGCTGTGTTCGAGTATGGGCCGCCCCACCACAACGAAGTCCGCGCCTCGTTGAGAGGCTTCCCGCGGCGTGGTAAAACGGGCTTGATCGCCCGCAGAAGCCCACGCGGGCCGGATGCCAGGCGTCACGATAACGGGTCCGTCTCCGACGACTTCACGGATAGTTTCAATCTCGTGAGGCGATGCGACAACGCCGTGGGCGCCCCACTCGACGGCGCAGCGCGCATAACGCCGCACCGCCTCGGCTACCGGTTCATGGATTCCGATTTCGTCGCGCAATGTAACGTCGGTGATGCTCGTTAGAACGGTAACGGCGAGCACGCGCGTCTCCGATCCTTCGACGGCCTTGCGCGCCGCCGCGATCATGGCTTCGCCGCCACAAGCGTGTACCGTGATGAGCTTTGCGCCAAGATCTACCGAGGCTTTCGCCGCGTGGGACACCGTGTTCGGGATATCATGAAGTTTCAGATCAAGGAAAACATTCTTGCCGATCTCATTGTTGAGCCGTTGCACAAAGGAAGGACCGCAGCGGGTAAACAGTTGCAGTCCCACTTTGAACCATTGGCAGTCTGGCGCGGCCTCGATGGCGGCGACGGCTTCCCGCTCCGAATTCAGGTCCAACGCAGTAATTAGCTTAGCGGCCATGCGCCCTTAGACCTCCATTGCTCCGACCAGTTCCGAAACCTCCTTGAACCCGTGTCGCTCCATATAGTCCTCAAGCCCCGCCAGCACGCGCATCGGCGCATCCGGCTGGCGAAAGGTCATGCTGCCCACCATGATGGCCCGCGCGCCCGCGAGTAGAAACTCGACGGCATCCGCCGCCGTGCAAATGCCGCCCATGCCGATGATGGGGATGCGCAACACCTGCGCCGCGTTCCACACCATCTTCACGGCCACAGGTTTGATAGCGGGCCCGCTGAGGCCGCCCACAATATTCGCGAGGCGCGGCTTGCGCGTTTCCGGGTCGATGGCCATGCCCAGCAGCGTGTTGATCAGTGACACGCCGTCAGCCCCGGCCTCTTCGGCGGCCAATGCGGACTCGCGGATATCGAGCACATTTGGCGTGAGTTTGACGTACAGCGGCAACGAAGTCGCCTCGCGGATAGCGCGCGTGTATTCAAGCACGGTTTCCGGAACCTGGGACACCATAGTTGCGCCGCGGCTCGTGCGCGCATCGTGGACGTTGGGGCACGAAAGGTTCGCCTCGATGGCGTGACCGGTCCCCGATTCCTCGACGCGCCGGGCGAGATGCGCGTAATCCTCCGGCGTATAGCCGTAAATATTTACGACCACGGTGGCGTTGCGGTCGCGGAGAAAGGGGGCCTTCTCCGCGATATAGGCCTCGACGCCGATGTTTTGCAGGCCAATGGCGTTGAGCAGTCCCGCCGGCGTTTCTACGAGGCGAGGCGGCTTGTTGCCGGCCCGCGGGGCTTTCGACAGACTCTTTGTGACAACGGCGCCGAGGCGGCCAATGTCAAAGTATTGGTCATATTCTTGCCCGTAGCCGAAGGTTCCCGACGCGACCATCACAGGGTTCTTCAAGGACAATGGCCCGAGTTGCGTGTGTAAATCAGGGGGCATAAGCGGTGTTGTGCGCCTCCCAGTCAATCAAATGCGTGTCAAACACGGGCCCATCCACACAGACCCGCACCATGTGTTCGCCTTCGCGCTCGACCGTGGACTCGACCACGCAACTCAAGCATGCGCCGTCGCCGCAGGCCATCTGCGCTTCGAGGGAAACGAGGCAACTGGCGCCAGCCTGCAACGCGACGTCCGAGACCGTGCGCATCATGATCATTGGCCCGCAGGCGTATACCCGTGTTCCAGCGTTTGGGGCAAGCTCCGCGAGTGCGGCGGCGGCGAAGGCCTTGCGTCCGGCGCTGCCGTCGTCGGTGGCGAGATGCACATCGCAACCCATCGCGTGAAACTCGTCTTCACACAAGAGGAAATCCTTGCTCCGAGCGGCCAGCACGACTTCCGGCGGATGCGCGCAGCGCTCGGCGAGCGCTTTAGCAAGCCCCGGGAACGTGGCGGCGCCGATGCCGCCCGCCACGAGGATGTGTCGTTCAAACCCGGGATCGATGGGAAAGCCCTTGCCCAGAGGTCCTTGCACGTTCACGCGTTGTCCCGGCGTGAACGCGCTCATGAGCCGCGTGCCCACGCCTTCGACCTTATACAAAACAGTGACTTCATCGCCGTCGATTTGTTCGAAGCACATGGGCCGGCGCAAAAAAGGATACAGACCAATCGCGACCTCGATCATGCAGAATTGCCCGGGTACAGCGGCGCGGGCGATCTCCGGCGCATGCAGGCGCAGCCGGTACTGACCGCGAGCGAGTTCGTCGTTGCGCACGACAAGACAATCGATGAGATAACGCATATTCAACGGCTTCCCCGGTCAAGCGTTAGCTGGCTGCGCAGCAGGTTCAGACTTGTGCGTACGCGCTCGGCAAGAACCTCGCCAACGCCCTCTGTTTCCACCAGTTCCTCCTTCGGCGCGCGTAATATCGCCTGGAGCGAGCCGAATCGCTGCACCAGGTTCTCGATGATATGGGGCTGAAGGCGGTGGGTCTGAGTAAGCAACCGATATCCCCGGGACGGCAGGTACGAGTCCACGCTGCGCAGGTTTGGTCCATAGCCGAGGGCCTGGCTGATATTGGACAGATTCAAAAGCTCCTGCTGCGAGATCTCGGAGATGCGCTGGCGCACCTGCTGAAAGGTCGTGCCCGGGCGCTCCTTGTAGTAATCCCGAATCACCAGTTCGGCTTCCTCTAAGGGAATGGTCAGCTCCTTTAATTGCAGTTCAATCAACCGGCCTTCGGTGCCTAATTCGAGCAAATACGGTTCAATTTCCGTGGTGATGCGCAGCACCATCTCACAACGTTGCACCGCTTTGCACACATCGAAAATCGTAACCATGTCCTGGAATTCGCGCGAACTCAGATCGGTCATGGTCTGCTCCATGACCTGGATGTATTTCTCGAGCGTTTGCAGCGCTTGCATGGCCTTGTTGAGCAGCGTTGGCACGGTATCCATGATGTGTTTAATGTTGTGCACGTACACCGTCACACTGCTACGGCGCTCGGAGACCGCGATGACAATGCTTTTCGTCTGTTTTGCGATGCGTTCGGCGGCGCGGTGACGCGTGCCCGTCTCGTCGGTGGGGATGGTGTTATCCGGGCGCAGGAAACGGTTGGCGTAAAGGATGCTGCTGCAATCATTGTTCAAGATGATGGCGCCGTCCATCTTGGCTAGCTCGTAGAGCAGTTGCGGCGTGCATGGCGCATGCAGTTCGATGCCGCCTTCCGAGAGCTCCGCCAGCCGCTTGGGATCGCCAATGCAGAGTAAGGCGCCGTTCCGGCTTTGCAGGATAGCTGATATCGCCTCGCGGATCTTTGTGCCGGGCGAGATCATCACCAGGGCTTCGCGAAAAGCTTGTTGGCTTGTCTGACGCTTGGCTTTCGCCATTCAGCTCCTCTCCAGTACGATGTCTATGGCTTGGCCGACTCCCGACACGGGCATTACCTCGAGCCCGGCGTCCGCTGCGTCCGAGGCGCAGTTCCGCGGCAACAGACAGTGGGTGAACCCGAATTTGGCGGCTTCCGAAACCCGTTGCCGCGCGCGGTCCACGGCGCGGATCTCCCCTGACAGGCCTACCTCCCCGAACACGGCCGTCGAAAACGCAATGGGCGATTCCCGGTGGCTGGAAACCAACGCCATGGCGACAGCTAAGTCAGCGGCCGGCTCTTCCAGCCGCACGCCGCCGGCTACATTGACAAACACATCGCGATCCGCGAACGCCAGCCCACCGCGCTTTTCAAGAACAGCGAGCAGTAGCGATACGCGGTTGGGATTCACGCCCGTCACCGTGCGGCGCGGCGACATAGGCGCCGGATCGCCCACCAACGCCTGTACTTCAACCAGCAGCGGGCGCGTACCCTCAATGCTCGGTATCACCACGGAGCCGCTAACCCCATGCGGACGTTCATTAAGGAAAAGGGCGCTCGGATTGGGAACTTCCTTGAGCCCCGCGTCGCCCATTTCAAAAACACCTATCTCATTGGTCGAGCCAAACCGATTCTTCACGGCCCTTAATATCCGCAGTGACTGTTTTCCTTCGCCCTCGAAGTATAGAACGGTATCCACCAGATGTTCCAGCATGCGGGGTCCGGCAATGGCCCCTTCTTTCGTGACATGACCCACAAGGAAGATGGGGATTTCGCAGTCCTTAGCGATGCGCAAGAACTCCGTGGCGCAGTCCCGCACCTGGCTGATGCTGCCCGGCACAGCCGCAAGTTCAGACGTATACACCGATTGAATACTGTCCACGATAACCAGTTCGTAATCGCCGCCAGTGATGTGTTTCTTAATGGTCTCGAAACAGGTCTCAGCGAGTAGGAATACCCGGTCATTGAGGCAACCGAGACGGCCCGCGCGCAATTGCGTTTGATTGAACGATTCCTCGCCCGAGATGTAGAGCGCCTTGCCCTGGCGCGCCGCCACGTTGCTGCATACCTGAAGCATGAGCGTTGACTTGCCAATGCCCGGATCGCCGCCAACAAGGACCAGACTGCCCGGCACAATACCGCCGCCAAGCACGCGGTCACATTCATCGAGGCCTGCGGGAAGGCGATCCGGCGTTACCACGCTTTGGTCGGTGATTGGAAGGGGCGGGGATGCTTCTGCGGCGCCGTAGCGGCTGCGCCCATGGGCGCCGGGTGCGGCGGTTGTCTCCTCAGCCACCGTGTTCCATTCGCCACACTCCGGGCAGCGGCCCACCCATCGCATTAACACGGCGCCGCAGCTTTGGCAGGCGTATGTTGTCTTGGCTTTGGGCATTGGCCCCCTCACTATGTGTGGCTTTCAGATGGGCGCGACAAGATAATGCTGCTGGAACGCCTGAGAGTTAGCAACCAGCTGCGCGCGCGCCGCCTTTATCCTATAGCCGGGCGAACAAGGGTTCGAGGTTCCAGCGTCCGGCCTCGCGCCACGACGCGCCATAGTAATAGTCGGAGATGTAAAGATCTTCATGGGCGCGACGGAATTCCACCAATTCACGCAGCGCCTCAACAGCTTCCTCAAACCTTTCCGAGTCTTCCGGAATGTCTCGCTGACCATCGAACACAGCCGCAAGCCGGCCAGCCAGCCGGGCGTGTTCAAGCCCTTTCTGAAGGAACTTGACGCGTTCCGCATACGTGGAAGTGACGTCTTCCTCGGCGGCCTGCATCGCGCGTTCCAGAATGTCTTCGGCCGGCTCGAAACTCGCCGGCGGAAACGCTTCATGCCCTTTCAGAGGGAATCTCTGCCATCGCATCCCTACGTCGAGAAACAGCTCGCAAAAATGCTCCGCGTTCTCGATACAGTACTGTTCCCAATACTCGAAGTATTCCCGAACCGCACCGGCGGCTGGACCGAATGCCGCGTAATATTCGTCGAGGATCTCATCCACGGACAAGTGTGGTTTTGCGAGCAGCCGCATATGGACGTACAGCTTCGGTCCTTGCGTGGCCCACTGGCCGGTGAGGCTGTCGAAACGCGCTCCCTCCATGCCATGCTCGACCGCGTATTGAAAAAACTCCGCGGACTGGCGAACATCCACAAGCGGCATGACCCAACCGTCGTGCAGATAGTTTGGGCGATAGCCCATCCGCATTCCGGTGTTCCGCCAGCCCATCCACTGTTGTTTAAGCCAGTCGAACGCTTCGCCGGGCATGGGAAAGAAGTTCACCGGACTGTCGCCGCGCGTGCCGCCGCGAAGCGATCCCTCGCCGCCGTGACCCGGCGCAAATCCCCATTGCACAAACTCGCCATATACGTTCTCGTTGAGCGTGACCTCGCCAACGGGAGCGGGGAAGTAGTTGTAATACATGTAGGTGGTCACCAACGTTCCCGGATTGCGCTCTTCGGCCATCGCTTGGATGGTCCGCCAGAATTGCGCATAGCGATCCGAAGCCATCGTTGGCTCCCAGAAACCGGCCGCAAACCAAGGCGGCGACTCGTCCTGCGGCCCGTCCCAGGCGCGGCAATCTTCGCATTGGCACACGTATTTCGTATCCACCTCACCAAGCCGAATGACACTCTCGCCGTCCCATTGATCATCAACCACATACTGGTGAAGATCAGGATTACTTGCACAGATGGGAACGTGCCGGGAGGACCAACCTTCGGGCCGGCCACGGGTCCCGTCCTCGTGCTCCATGAACCACTCGGGGTGATCCTCGCCGTATTCTTCCCACCAGCCGCTAAACCGATGAGTGGTCGAAGGCTTACGGTCCATCCCGCCCATTCGATGCCGCCTCAAATAGTCCCGAAGGTCATATCCATATCGAACTAGGCAATCGCCGGAAAAGCCTAGGATCTGTTCGGCCTCCGAAAGCGAGGGCTCCTCTTGATCAATGGCCGCTGAACGGAGCCGGCTCCAAGCGATCTCACGGAAGGCGAGGCGCGGCGCAATGGCTTCGTCGACGGCGTCAAGCACGAGGGTATCGGTGGACGGCGCATAGGTTCCCAACTCTCCTGGCCACAACCAGCGAACGCCCAACCGCTCCAGAAGTTCGTAGGCGCCGAATAGCGTTCCGCTCTTCGAGTTGCGTGGACTGAGAGGGTTGGCGTCGTCCTCGGCGCCAAGGATGTAGAGATCGGAGGCTATCGATCGCATTACGAACTCCTCAGGCGCGAGGGTCTCTGCGTCGATCCCCGCCTCGCGTGCTGCGTCCGTCATCCCGAGAAACAGTCGCGTGGCGTAGCCCTCTGGAATCTCCGGCTCCGGCGCAATCGGAAGTTGCGCGCCCGAGATCTGCTCCACATGCCTAACCAATTCTTTAGCCGCGTGCTCAGCCACCGG
>PUMX01000497.1 GCA_003552485.1 Candidatus Hydrogenedentota bacterium | reverse complement strand
GGTCCTTCTGCCAATTTCCGTCCTTGTCCTTGTAATAACCGGGGCGAATCTCTTCTGACACATGAACCTCCCCGCTCGGCTCGAGCTGCTCTACCGAGCATGATACGCGGGCCCCTTTGGCGCCCTTCCGCAAGGCGCGCCTGTTGACGGCTCCTACCTAAGCCACGTATCGGTAGATAGTCGCGGTTTCTTAACCCCGCCACCTTACAGCGGCTACGCCACTGAGCGCGTTGGAGAAGAGACGATCGCGAGACCGGTCTTGGTCAGGCGTTCTGCGAAGGTTCGCCCAAATCCAGGGTCAATTGTTGGCAATGAACCGTCAACTCATCGAGAAGCGCCTGCGCCTCTTTGATGAACGGTTTGTATTGCGGCTGATTCTGGGCCTCGTCGTCGGCGGCGAGAAGGCGAAACCAATAGATAAGCTCCCGCGTATGGCGGCGGGCCGTGGTGAGTTTGTTCAGCGCGTAGCGCCGGCTGTTGCATTGGCAGGCTTCCGAGACGGCCGCGCCGAGTTCGGTCCCAACAAGTGCGACCTTGTCCAGCACAGCGCGCGGTCCCTTAGCTTCAAGCTGACGCACAAGGCGAACCACCGCAAGCGCGAGTTCGAAACTGCGATGCTCGATAGAGGCGTCCCCGCCTTCGTTGCGTCTTAGCTGTGATGCTCTAATCGCTCTTCACCCGCGGACCGTCGGGCGTGTCTTCAATAATCCAGCCCTGAGCGGCCAGCTCATCGCGGATCGCATCGGCGCGGGCGAAGTCCCGCGCGCGGCGCGCTTCCTGCCGTTCGTTGACTCGGTCCAAGATTTCTTGCGGCACGCTGTCTCCGCCGGCCGGCGGGCACAATCCCGTGACGGCGTGCACGCGGTCCAGAAATGCGAGGCCTGCTTGAGCGCCCAATGCGCCAATGCTTCCATGGTCGAGCAGTTTGTTAACGTCGCGCACAAAACTAAACACCGCCGCCAGCGCGGCCGAGATGTTGAGGTCGTCGTCAAGGGCTTCGCCAAAGGCTTGCTCCGCCACCTCGATCTGCGCTGCGAGGCTGCCGCCTTCTCCGTGAACCTCTTGAAGCCGCAGCCGGAAATCGCGCAACCGCGCCAGCGATTCCATGGAACCTTCGAGCGCATCGAAAGTGAAGTTGTTGGGCTGCCGGTAATGCGTGCCAATAAGCACGTACCGGATGGCCAGCGGGTTGTGCCCCATATCGAGCAAGTCGCGCAGCGTGTAGGTGTTTCCGTAGGACTTGGCCATTTTGCGGCCCTCGACTCGCAGGTGCGCGTTGTGCAACCAGTAGCGCACGAAGGGCTTGCCCGTCGCCGCCTCCGACTGGGCGATCTCGTTCTCGTGGTGCGGAAAGACGAGATCGACCCCGCCGGTGTGGATATCGAATTGCTCGCCCAGATATCTCATGCTCATGCACGAGCATTCGATGTGCCAGCCCGGCCGGCCGCGACCGAGTTCGGTGTCCCAATAGACGTCGCCGTCTTCCTCGTCGTACGCCTTCCACAAAGCGAAATCGCGCGCATCCTCCGCCTCATACTCATCCGCGCTGACGCGTCCGCTCGCGCCCGCCTGCAGCGCCTCGATTTTGTGATGGCTCAGCTTGCCGTACTCGGGGAACGTGCTCAGCCGGAAGTAGATGTCGCCGTTTACTTCATACGTGTGCCCCGCTTCGCGCAACCGCTTAATGAGCGCCACGATGTCGTCAATGTGATGCGTCGCTGCAGGATAATGCTCGGCCCGCTCGATGCCCAGAGTGTCCAAGTCTTCGATAAAGGCTTGCGTGTAGCGTTCGGTAAGCGACGGCAATGATTCCCCGGTCTCGCGGCACGTGCGGATGATCTTGTCTTCGACGTCCGTCACGTTCATCACCTGGGTAACCTTGTAACCCCGGTACTTCAGATGTCTGCGCAACAGATCGGCGAACAGGTACGCACGGAAGTTCCCGATGTGCGCGTAGTTGTACACCGTCGGCCCGCAACTATACATGCGGACCTCGCCGGGCGTAATCGGCTCGAATACTTCTTTCTTGCGCGTCAATGTGTTGTAAAAGCGAATAGCCATATGAGAGTAATCTGCGTTTCCTTCCGGGTTATGCTGCGTGCGTCATCGCTGGATAGCGTATCGTACCGCAAAGGGCGCCGCCGACGCTACGGAAACGTGGCAGCGTCCGCGCTGCTGTTGAGTGCAATCACAGGGCGCTGGTTACACTACGCGCGGGTCGAAGACGGTCGCGGCGATGTACCGGTAGGGCGGTTGATCGTCGAGCAGCGCGTTGTTGTAGTAATAGACAACCACCAGCTTCCCATCGGGCCGTTGGATCATACGCGGATAACCCATGTCCCGCGTTGCTCCGTCATCATCGCGCAGCACCCGCTCGTGTGTCCACGTGCGCCCGCCGTCGGAGCTGTACCGCACGCACATGCGCGAAGGTGCGCCGCGAACGGCATAGGCCAAGGCGATACGGCCATCGCGCAGCTTCAGCAGCGCCGGCGGACTGCCGCCCTGACCCGTATCCGGCGCTGGGTCATCCAGGCGCGTCCACGTCTCGGCGTTGTCCTCGGAGACATAGGCGGCTATGTAGTTGTTGTCATCCTCGCGCATCCGCATGGTGGTGAGCAGTTCCGTATCGGACAGCCGCAGCGACGAAGGCATGATAGCGAAGCCGTCCTCCGGTTCCGGACCGATCCAGGCGACGCGTTCCCATGTGGCCGCGCCATCGGTGGTGCGCGCGCAAAACACGCGGCCCTCGCGCTCATCACTTTTGGCGGCCGTCAGAAACACAAGCATCTCGTGGGGGCCGTCGACGATGTAGTCGGTGCGCGCGGCGATGCCGTGCGTGTCCAGATTAGGAAATCGGAACGGGCCATCCCAGGTGTGTGCGCGATTCGTTGAGTAGTAGAAACTGGACGGCCCTACGTTATTGTCCTCCCGCGTGAAGGCCAGGCAGAATCCGCGCTGAGTGAAATCGATGCCGCCGGGACAATCCACGGGTTCGACGGCCTTGTCATCGTCGATACGATTATTGTTCGCCCTGCCGCGAATACCGCAGGCGTAGCCATCGCGCGTGGACCACGTCTCGCCTCCGTCGAGGCTGCGGGCGAACATGTGGCGCGCCGTTGACCGGTCAAAAGTGTGGCCGCGCCGTTCCATGTGGTCGGCCTCAACGTAGCCGAAGGCGATCTCGTCGCCCCAATGCCAGATGCCGTGATTCGCCGGCCATCCGCCGAAGCGCCCGTCTTCCTGGAAGACCACGTAATGTTCAAAGGGGCTGTTGTTCGCATGAGCCAAACGTCCGCTCCACAGGGCCGCGGCGCCCGCCGCGCCGGCCGCCTTCAACATGGTTCGTCTGCTGATAAGTTCGCCTTCGCGCATGATAATCCTCCTGGCCAGCAAAAGGCCCCGGTTTGTGGACTCGACGTGAAGTCAAGCCCAAGGAAGCGCATCTAAAGTGTCTGCGTAATGATAGTCGGCTTCGCAGATATTCTACACATAAGCCGCCTCATTCTAGCTGCTCCGTTCGGCCACGGAGTGGGAGTGAGGGGCGAGTTCACCACCCCTGACAGGCCTCGTATCGTGAAGCGTGTTCATGCATTCATTCCCCCGGATCTCGATGGGGCAGGCTCTATTGTTGCATTACTGCGGTCCTTCGCGCCACAGATGGGTCTTGTGGCTCGATTAGCCGACACCATATTGTCCGCTGCGGCTGGGCCGCGCGGAAAACTAGGCTACGAAAACGGCCAATCTTTCGCTTCTAATGAGGCGCCGCCCGCACCCGGTTTCTCTGGGACGACTACGGAAGCGTGTTATCGAGAGGCTCCGCGAGGATTCGGTTTGCCCGGCTTCGGGGCGCTGCGGTACTATGCATTGGCAAACGCCAGGAGAGATTCAATGAAAGCTATTCTTATGTCGGCGGGGAAGTCAACACGCACCTATCCGTTGACGCTGACCCGGCCAAAGCCCCTGCTGAAGATTGCGAACAAGCCCATTCTCGCCTATCAACTTGAGGCGTTGAAGGGGATGGTGGACAGTGTGATCCTCGTGGTTGGCTACCGCAAGGAGATGATTCAAGAGGCTTTCGGCGATTCATATCAGGGCATGCCCATCGAGTACATTGTGCAGAACGATCTTAAAGGCACGGGGCACGCGTTGTTGCAGTGCGCCGACAAGGTCGACGGGCCGTTTATTGCGATGAACGGCGATGATATCTATGACGCCCAGGATATTGGGCGGCTGCTAAACGTCGAATGCGGCGCGCTTGCCAAGGAGGTCGCTGATCCCAGTCTGTATGGCATCTACGAATGTGACGAGGCGGGCAAAGCGCTCGACCTCACGGAAAAGCCGGAAAAGCCCGCGTCGAGCCTTGCGAACATGGGAGTGTACCGCCTCGATGCCAGCGTGTTCGACATCTTGCGTCAAACCGAGCCCTCCGAGCGGGGCGAAATCGAGATTACCTCCGCCCTGGCTGAATTGATTAACCGGGGAACCCTCGAGGTCGTGAGGGCGGAAGGCTATTGGTTACCTATTGGTTATCCGTGGCATCTGCTGGAAGCCAACGAGTTTATCCTCAATGACGCGTTGCGGCCGAGCATCGAGGGCGAGGTCAGCGACGGCGCCCATTTGCAGGGCATTGTCGTCGTGGGCCGCGGAAGCATCATCCGGCCGGGCGTCGTCATTGACGGACCCGTGGTGATCGGCCGCAATTGCCACATTGGCCCGAACTGCTGGCTGCGGCCCGGCGCCACCATTGGCGACAACTGCAAGGTGGGGCAAGGCTGTGAAGTCAAGAACTCGATCCTCTTCGATGGCGCCGCTGTTCCGCACTTGAGCTACGTGGGTGATAGCATCATTGGCGAAAACACGAACCTGGGCTGCGGCACTATCACGGCGAACTACCGTCATGACGGCGGCTATATGAAAAGCATGGTGCAGGGGAAGGCCGTGCTCACGGGGCGGCGCAAGTTCGGAACCGTCATCGGCGATAACGTGCATACCGGCATCAACACGTGCATCTATCCCGGACGCAAGCTATGGCCTAATACCAGCACACTGCCCGGCGAAATTGTGCGAAAAGACATCGAATCGGAGAAAGACTAAGCCAAATCATCGGCTTTTCCCATCCCGCTTACACAAACCTAACGGAATCCTGAACACCCATGGAACGCGCCTATCTCAAACCGAATGAAGAACGCCGTTTGCTTCGCGGCCACGCGTGGGCGTTCCGTAACGAATTCAAGAGCCTGCCCGATCTGAGCGACGGCGATCTCGTAGACATTTACAGCGATAAGAAACGCTTCGTGGGCCGTGGCTTCTACCAGGCCGAAGGCGGCATCGCTGTGCGCGTGCTGACCCGGCGTCAGACCGGCATCGACGCATCGTTCTTCGCCAAACGCATCGGCCGGGCCAAGGCGCTGCGCGACATCGTGACCCCGGACATCAACGTCTACCGCTGGGCGCACGGCGAAAGCGACGGGCTGCCCGGCCTCATAGCGGACCGTTACGGCAGCGTGGTGTCGATCAATACGACTTGCCGCTTTTACGCCGGATGGCAACAGACCATCGCTGACGCATTCTTGAGTTACACGGATATCACAGGGGTGCGGTTCGTGGCGCCCGGCGGCGTAAGCGTGTTTGGCGACGCGCCCGACACGCAACCTGTCGAGATAGGCGGACTCCGCTTTGAGATACCATTTGCCCAAGCGCAGAAGACGGGCCTGTTCCTAGACCAGCTCAACAACGTCTTTGCCATGCGCCCGCTTGCCGCTAATGCGCGAGTGCTTGACGGTCATTGTTACTACGGGCTTTGGAGTTGTCATGCTGCGGCGGCCGGCGCGGATACCGTGTTGGGCGTGGATACGTCGGCGCCGGCGGTCGAGCAGGCGCGCCGTCACGCCGAGCTGAATAACGCCGGAGACGTCTGCCGTTTTGCGTGCGGCGATGTGGCGGAGGTCTTGGAAGACGCTGAACCCTATGATTTGATCATCTTGGACCCGCCGGCTCTCGCGAAGAGCAAGGCGCATTTTGGCAAAGCCATGGGCTTGTATCAATCGCTGAACCGCGATGCAATGAGAGCCCTGAAACCCGGTGGCTTTCTGATTACTTCGTCGTGCAGCCAACAAGTAGACCGGACCGCGTTCGAGGAGATGTTGAAACGCGCCGTGCGCACCGCGCAACGCGAGGCCGTCATGCTTCGTTTTGCTGGCGCGGGCGCTGACCATCCGGTGTCGCTGGCCATGCCCGAGACGGCGTATCTGAAGTGCGTCACGCTCCAGATCCGCTGAGGCCACCGGCTCGGCTCCATTTCGCTACGCTTTGCTGCGTAATGTCGCTTTGGTCTGATTCTTCGAGGTGTTGGGGATTGGCCGGGGAGCGGGCTTTGCCGGTTGCCCCGGGCCAATCGGCGCGGTACAATGCGGCGCTATGAACGAATTGCGCGCATGGGCCGTTATAGGCGGGGTGTTGGCCCAACTTGTCTTATACCGTTTGGGGTTGGCGTCGTGTCCTCATTTTGAACGGCGCCACGACGAAGCCTTGGTTGTGGTTGGCCGTGTGCTCGGCTGGCGCAAGAGGCTTCGCATCCTGGGCGCGGCTCAATGTCCGAAGAGTGGGCCAGCCGTCTTCGCGGGCAACCATCTCAAGGTCGATGATCCCTTCTGCATGTTCCGCGCGATCCATGTCGCCAGCGGTAATACGCTCTATCCAAAGGCGATGATGCGGGACGATTTCTTCAAGCCGGGCATTCTGACGTCGCGGCTCGTTGACCTCAACGAACTGCTTCGGCTGCTTGGCGCCTTGCAGATCAGCCGCGAGCAGGTGCAGTTATCCCAGTTGCGGCCGTTCCTCGATGTGTTGCGCGCGGGCGGAGTATTTATGATGTATCCGGGCCGCAGCCGCACCCGTTCCGGGCTATTCGTTGAATACGGTGAGCGATTCAGCGAGCCTGGCGCCGTATCGTTTTTCTTAGCCCAGGCCCGCCGGGGGAATGGCGGCGTCGAAGTCCCGGTGGTCCCCATGGCGCGCACCTACAATCCCGCGACCAACGGAACCGCTGTCTGCTTTGGCGAACCGCTTTACCTGCCGGACAAGGCGGGGCGTACAGAGCAACGCGCCCTGGATTACACGCTGATGGAGCGCATGGGACAGCTTGTCGAAGTAAACGCCGCGCAGATCACCGCGGCGCTGCTGTACGTGCATACGCTTCATCAGAGGGTAGCCGTCGTGGAGCGGGCGGCCATCGAGGACGCCGTCGCCCGCATCACCAGTAACGTGCCCGGGCGTCACGTCGATCCTGGCGTCTACGTTGATCTTGCGGGCTCGGTGGACGCAGCGCTCCGCTACTTCCAGAAGAACGGGTTCCTTCGCCTGAGGAAGGACACGGTCTCATTGCAACCCGAGGCTATCCTCGCTGCGCCGCCCAACGGCGCCCGCTACCGGAAGGCGAACCCGCTCAAGCATCTTGTGAACGAGCTTCTCCACCTCTCCGACGTGACCGCCCGGATCAACGAAGCTACACTGTCATAGGGGAGGTCTCGCCGGCAGTTCTTTGCGTGAGATGAACTCCGCCTCACGCAAAGACGCAAAGAATTTTTTTGGGGGGGATTCGCGGAGTTGTATACTTCCGGCCTTCACTGACGCACGCATCGGCGGAGAGCGATCCCATGACCGAGAACGAGATTTCGCGCGAGATTGTGGACGCCTGCTACCAGGGTCACACCGGACTCGGGCCGGGGCTTTTGGAATCCGTCTATGAGGCCGTATTGGCGCTGGAATTGGAGAAGCGCGGGTTACGCGTGCAACGGCAGGCGGCTGTGCCCATAGCCTGGGATGGTCACGTGTTCGATGAAGGGTTTCGCGCCGATCTCGTGGTTGAAGACAAGGCCATTGTCGAACTGAAAGCCGTGGAGCGCACGGCGCCGGTGCATGGCAAGCAACTGTTGACGTATTTGCGGTTGATGGACATGCGGTTGGGGCTGCTGGTGAACTTCGGCGAGGCCCAGCTGAGAGATGGCGTTAAGCGGATCGTGAACGGTCTGCCGGACGATGATTCCCGTGGTTCATATTAAGTGGTTCTTTCTTTGCGTCTTTGCGCCTTTGCGTGAGGCGACACCCGCCTCACGCTAAGGCGCTAGGAGGCATTCCCGCTACTCCAGCGCGATCCACTGCACGGCGTCGGCAATGACATGGCCGTCGGCGTCGTCATTGGCAATGACCACGGCCGCTGTTTCGCCGAATTCGAACTCGCCCAAGGAGATGAAGGACCCATCAATCGGCGGATCCTCTCGCTGATTGATCAGCACCTGCTCTGAACCGTCCGCGTGATAGATTGTCACCGGCGCATTGGTGGCGCGGTTCCCGTGGGCCGTATAGCTGATACGCACCTCGTAGCGGCCCGCCTCGGGCAGTTCGGCCTCGTATCGGACCGATTTTTCGCCCTGTCCTTCCCCAAGATCCTGAAGATAGCTGCTTCCAACGTAGCCGCTGACCACCGACGAGGTGGACCAGCGCCCCGTCGTTTCAGCTCTGCGATGATCCACAACAATGCCCGGCAGGTCAGCGGGTCGGATCATGCTGGCGTCGTGCTCAGTGGTTAACACCTGCCCATCCTCGAGCAAGCGTTCCCGTAGCCGTTCGTAGTTCACGTCCTGTACATTGACCTCGTCATCGATAGCCATCGCTGCTGCGGTCGCCGCGGACTGGCCAAGAATCATGAACACGGGCTCCATCCGGATCGAGCCAAACGCAATGTGCGACGACGACACCGCCACGGGCACGAGCAGGTTTTCGGCTTCTTCGCGCTTTGGAACGATGGAGCGGTAGCTGATCCTGTACGCGCCGGCCGGCCGCACCTCAATGTTGCCTTCGTTCTGCACGTAGTCCTGTTCGGTCACGTAGCGCTGCACGTTGTGGGAGTCCATGGTGTATGATCCCATGCCCACGGGATCCTCCGGGATGCGCTCGAGGCGGCAATCCAATTCGGTCATCACGTAATCGCTGATCATGCGGCGGCCAACCCGGACGTAGATCTGATACGGCCAGTGGTCGTTGTCCGTGAACTCGTCCGCGGCATAGCCCCACTGGCTCACCTCTTCACGCACATGCTCGGGCACGCGGGGGTGATGGGCCAGCGAGTGCATGATGCCGCGCTGCCAGTACTCGTGCTCCTTCTCGATGGCGCGGCGTTCCTCATAACTGGCCTCGGGGTAATCGTCCGAACCGCCGATGAGGTTCATGGACACCGCCCAACGGTTGTTCGTGTCATTCTTGCGGTTTGGCATATCGCCGGGCAGCCACGGGATGCGCTCTTCACCGGCCTCAAACATGCGGAACAGCAGCTCGAAGTCCGCTTCGTCATAGCCCTCGGGCGGGTCCAACGGAACCTGGTTATCCGGGTCGTCCGTCAGGCACAAGCGGTAGCAATACGCCTGCACCCGGTGGTCGCCCTCGCCATCCTCGCCGCCGGCATCGGGGTTTATGCCGGGCAACAAGCCGCTTTCCGGATCGTCCTCGATGACGTACGGCGATACCCGCGCTTCCTCCGGCAATGGGCGGGGAGGATGCGGACGCTCGGCCTCGTGCGTGAAAACGTGGTTTACAGTGTTCTGCGTCTGAATGCCGTTGAGCGTTTCACCGTACTGCTCGTTTCCTTCCCTGCCGACGATGTAGGAGACGCCCGCCTCGGCGAGCAGGTCGCCCTCGTACGTCGCATCGATGAACATCTTGCCGCGGAACGTCCGGCCCGACTCGGTCACGATGGCCTCGATGCGTGCGCCGTCTTTGACAACGCCACCGCCGCCGTCGCGCACCAGGAACTCATCCTGCGCCACCTCGACCCCGGCTTCTTCGATCATCTCGTCGTAGATCGCTTCCGCCGCGTGCGGCTCGAAACCCCATTGCGCATCCTGGCCGGGTTCCAAATCCCCGCCCGTGCGGTCCATGTACTCCTGCCGCGTTTCCTGCCGCCACACGTCTTCGTCGCGGTAGTAGTCGCGGACTCGTTGGTAGAACTCGCGCGAAACGCCGCCGATGGTGGCGATGCGTCCGGTGTCCGTGCGGCCCAAGCCGCTGCTGGTCAGCCCACCGATGTGCCGGTAATGATTGACGATGATGGCGCTCTTGCCCATGCGCGCCGCCTGCACTGCCGCGACCACGCCGCCGCTTGTGCCGCCATACACGACAACATCGAATTCGGTCTCTTCTTCCGTCTCGGCGTTTACCGGCGCCGCGCCCATAATAGCCAGCGGCATCAACGCGAACACGGCCACCATGCCGGCGAGCCAACGACGGGCGCGCCCACTCCGGTTTGCGGGATGGCGACTGGCCGCGTCTTTAGGTTGGTGGTTTCTTGTCATCGCTGCCGTACCTTTCCATTGGTTGGGGTTTGGTGTGCAGGGCTGACGCGGCGTTAGTCCACGGGCAGCCATAAGAGAATTCCACGATAGCAATTGTTCCTGCCTGCCGCAATGTGTCCATTGGGCCTCGTGGGCGCCGCTGTTCCGGTCCGGCGTCAGCGTTGGAGGAAACTAAACGTCCACCGAATGCGAAGGGTCGTGTCCGAATAGATGGGAGGCACGTCAAAAGGGAAAGGCGGAAACGGGCTGGCGTCTTCGATGGCTTCCTTGCATAATGGCGCAAAACTTGGCGATGACCCGCTGTCAACTATTCGCACGTACGCCAACTGACCATCGGGTTCAATGCCGCACTCGAGCGTTGCCCTAGTGGGGGTTGTGCCCTGATAACGCAAGTCGATGGCGGTGCGCCAATTGCGCTCGACTTTACTGCGGACCGCCCTCAAGTATGGCGCCACTTCACTTGCCATCGCCTCAAAGCTCAGAAATCCCTCGCCCTCGATGCCGCCTTCGGCCCGGCCTCGGATTTCACCGGGGTCCGGATCTGGCATGGGAACAGGCTCGGAATCGGTGCGATCGCTACGATCCGGGGCTTGGGCAACGTCAAAAGAATCGTCTTCCGCAGGCGCTTCGGTCTCTTCTTCGTCTACCCGCTCGGATTCCTCATGGAGATCCTGCAAGGTGACATCGTCCAGATCGAGCAAGTCCCGCACGTCTTCATCGAATACCGGCTCAGTCTCCGGTTCCGGTTCTGGTTCTGGTTCTGGCTCGGGTTCCGGTTCTGGCTCTGGCTCCGGTTCGGGCTCTGG
>PUMX01000515.1 GCA_003552485.1 Candidatus Hydrogenedentota bacterium | reverse complement strand
GCGGCTCACTTCGCGGCCGCGGGTAAAGGGAACGACGCAGAACGTGCAGAAGTTGTCGCAACCCTTCGTGATGGCGATGTACGCCTTGCAGCCCTCGACGTGGCCGCGCTCGACCCATTCCTCGGGGATGAAGTTCTGCACCTTCTTGTCGCGCGGCATCCACTTCGTCATGAGCACGCGTTCGCCCCTGCGCACCGCGTCGAGCATTTCGGGAAGGCGCATGTAGTTGTCCGGCCCGAAGACCATATCCACGGTCTTCTCACGCTTCAGGATATTCTCGCCCTCTTGTTGCCCGACACAACCGCCCACGGCGATCACGAGGTCCGGTTTCTTCTGCTTCAGCCGGCGCAGGCGTCCCAACTGGCTGTAGACTTTGTTCTCGGGGTTCTCGCGGACTGAGCAGGTGTTGAGCACGACGAGCGCGGCCTCGTCGAGGTTCTGGGTCATGGCGTAGCCCTGCTGGCCCAGCACCTCTATCATGCGGTAGCTGTCGTGCTCGTTCATTTGACAGCCGAAGGTCTGTATGTAGGCTTTGGGTTGCATGGAATTTCCGTGGATATGGGCTCGGCGGCGCGGATTGCCATGATGCTGATAAGGCAAAGGAAGTATAGCACTGGCATGGCTTTGCGGGCAAAGACCGGGTTTGCCGCAAAGCCGCGGATAGGGGTGATGAACGCCCGCGCTTGTGGCGTCGTAGGTTACCACTGACGCCACAAGCGCGGGCGAATCTTTTGGCCCCCGCCTTTGCTTACGCCCAAGTGATCAGGCGCGTTTCGTGCTTATTGGCGAGGTCAGGGTGACTGGGAATTACCCGCACCATGAAGCCTTGGCGGCCGGTTTTCTCACACGGGATGGCGCCTTCGTAGGTGAACTTCTTACCTTTGCCGGCGTCCGACACGCAGCACATCTTGGCGGTCCGGCCTTGGGTAATCCGATCGTGCGCGTCCAGGTCGCCATAATAGACTTCAACCAATATGTCGTCGGGCGTCAGGCCGTCGAGCGTTACCTGAGCGGACACGTTCAGCTCGGCGCCGAATTCGAGATTCTGCGTCCGGTCGGCCTTTACCTCTCCAATGGCGACCGAGTCCCAAGCGTCATAGACGCGGCGCTTCCACTTAGCCAGCGCGCAGCACCGCTTGCGTCCGTCCGCCCGCAATTCGTTGCGCCGCATGGTGTGAGGCACATAGAAGCGGTCCGTGTATTCCTGCACCATACGATGGGTGTTGAACACCGGCGCGATAGTCCTAATGGCGTCCTTCATGCGTCGCACCCATTGCCGTGGAACGCCGTCGCGTCCGCAATCGTAAAACGCTGGCGCGGCCTCCTGCTCAAAAATTTCGTAGAGGGCTTCGCTCTCGACGACGTCTTGCTCATTGGGGTCCTCATATGTTTCGCCCCGGCCGATGCTCCATCCGTTCTCGCCGAGAAACTCGGCTTCGCACCACCAGCCGTCAGGAATGCTGATGTTCAGGCCGCCATTGGCGGAAACCTTCATCCCCGAGGTTCCGCTGGCCTCGAGAGGCCGTCGCGGCGTGTTGAGCCAGCAGTCCACGCCCTGCACCATATAGCGGGCGACGTTAATGTCGTAGTCCTCAATGAAAACCATGTGGCTCCGGACGTCGTACTCGCGGATGAAATGAATGAGCCGGCGGATGACCTCCTTGCCCTGATTGTCTTGAGGATGAGCCTTGCCCGCGATAATGAACTGCACGGGCTGCTCGGAGTTGGTGAGAATGCGGCGAAACCGATCAGGATCCATCAGAATTAGATTGGCCCGCTTATAGGTTGCAAACCGGCGCGCGAAACCAATTGTTAACGCTTCGGGATCCAGGGCCTCAGCCGCGCCTTGAATCTCCGAATTGGGCGCCCCCCGGTATTCTAACTGCGACGCGAGCCGGCGGCGCGCAAAATGCACCAGCCGTTCCCGGCGCCGCTCGTGCGTGCGCCAGAGTTCGGCGTCGGGAATCACGTCTATGGCTTCCCACACCGACGGGTCCTGGGGTTGATTGCACCATCGCGGCCCAATGTATCGATCGAACAGGCCGGCCAAGTCGCGGCTGATCCAGAAGCGTGTGTGAATCCCGTTGGTGATCGAGGTAATGGGCGTCTCGTGCTCGGGCACGTCCTGCCAGGTGCGCGCCCACATGGCGCGAGCGGTTTCACCGTGAAGCTGGCTAACGCCGTTGGCCGCGCTTGAAAGCTTGAGGGCCAGAACCGTCATGCAGAACGGTTCGCGGGCGTCAGCGGGGTTCTGACGGCCGAGCGCCAGCAGCTTCTCCATCGTAATGCCCACCTCTTCGGCATACTGCTCGAAGTAGTACGTCATCATTTCAGGGACAAACATATCGTTACCGGCGGGCACGGGCGTGTGTGTGGTGAATACGCTGGCTGTCTTCACGGACTCAATAGCTTCATCCCAACTCAGACCATCCCTCCTCATGACGTCGCGAATACGCTCCAAGGTCATAAAGGCGGAGTGGCCTTCGTTCATGTGGAACATCGTGGGATGTACCCCGCAGGCATGCAGCGCCCTCACGCCGCCCATGCCCAGCATGATTTCCTGCCGGATGCGCATGTCGCGGTCTCCGCCGTACAGGCGCGCGGTCAGCTCCCGATCATCGGGCTCGTTTTGATCGAAGTCGCAATCGAGCAAATACAACGGGACGCGCCCTACCTGGCACCGCCACACGCGGACCTTTACCTCGCGGTCCGGATAGTCGACGCCGACGACAATCTGGTTGCCGTCGCTGTCCAGTTCAGGCCGGATAGGCATGTTGTAGAAGTCGTTCTGTGGGTATTGTTCCTGCTGCCACCCATCGGCGTTCAGATACTGCCGGTGATACCCTTCCCGATACAGCAGCCCCAACCCGGCGAGGGGCAGCCCGAGGTCGCTGGCCGCCTTCAGATGATCGCCGGCCAGCACACCGAGCCCGCCCGAATAAACCGATATACACTCGTGCAGGCCAAACTCCGCGCTCAAGTAAGCGACATTGAACCCTTCGGGCGCTTCGGGATTGCGTTCCGACCATGGGTTGGCCGCAAGATACTCCTCCTGCCGTTCGGCTACACGCTGCAATTGCGTGAGGTATCCATCGTCGTGCGCCAGCTCTTCGAGCCGCTGCTGCGAAACCCGGCCCAAGAGCAACACCGGATTCTGGCCGGTGCTCGTCCAGAGGTCCCGATCAATACGGAAGAACAGTTCGATGGCCTCGGGTTCCCAGCACCAATACATGTTCATCGCAATTGACCGCAGCTTTTCGAGCGGTTCCGGCAATCGGGGAACAACCGTATATGAAACAACTTGCGCCATTACATTCTCCTTGCGGCCTCATTCATTCACGCCGGCTTGAGCCCTCTTGTACTTTGTCAGGGATGCTACTCGGCCGACGCGTGCAACACTAGTTGGCGCGGCCAGAACAGGGACGCGCCCTGCGGATAACGCGCCAAATCCCCCCAGAGCCCGTTCAAAACACCGGGCAAGAAGTTCAAACAATAGCAAAAAGAACCCCACGAAAGGAATTAAGGGGGGATACATAATCTTGGCGGGAATGCTTGGGGCGAATGCAGTTCCGCCCCTTCACAATACTTTGAGAGCCATTGGCCGGATGCATCACTGGGTTATGCCTGCAATTCACGCAGCACAAACGACAATTCCTCCCGCCTGCCTTGGCGGTCGATCTCGACAACCATCTCGTCGCCGACGAACTGGCTCCATATCGCGTAATCCACGTCAGACGGATGCACCACTCTTTCGCCGTTGATCGCCGTAATCACATCACCGGTGCGCAGACCGGCTTCGTAGGCGGGAACGTCTTCTCGAATGACCACAACGAGGCATCCCGTATCCGCCTCGACGCCGGCGCGGCGGAGCGCGGAGCGATCGATGGCGCGCACGTCTTCAACGCGGAAACCCGCCCACGGGTTGCGGCGGCGGCCATACTCGATGATCTCCTCGGCCACCCGGCGCGCACGGTTGATTGGGATGGCAAATCCCAAGCCCACGCTACCGCCGCTCTGGCTGAAGATCATGGTGTTGACGCCGACCACCCCGCCCAAGGCATTGGCCAAGGGACCGCCGCTGTTGCCGGGGTTAATGGCCGCATCAGTCTGGATCATGTCTTGATAAAAGCGATCCGTGCGGGCAACTTGCGGCGCAACGCGCCGGTTATTGGCCGAAACCACACCGACGCTGACCGAGGGTTGTGGATCATTCATGAGGGTTCCGAACGGATTACCAATGGCAATCACCCACTCGCCAATGAGCAAATCCGTGGAGTCGCCCAAGCGGGCCTGCGGCAGGTCTGAACCTTTCGCGCGGAGCACGGCGAGATCCGTCACCTCGTCGCCGCCCACGACCTCCACTTCCAGCGTGCGCCCATCCGGCAGCGACACGCTGATGGCGTGAGCGTCCTCAATGACATGGTAATTAGTGAGAATGTGTCCGCTATCGTCGAAGAAGAAGCCACTGCCGATGGATTCGATCTGCCGCTCCCGAGTGCGGTAGCCGCGCCGCGGCATGCCGAAGGGATCGAAGAAATCGAAGTAAAAGCGGTCAAAGATGCGCTCACGCTGGATGGAGATGACATTGATGGTCACCACGGCCGGGCCAACATCCTCGATGGCGCGCACGAGCGCGTTGCGCCGCGATTCACTGACGCCGTCGCCAATCGCGTCCCTTTCGGCGTAAACGGCGCGGGTTCCGGGCTGGCGCGTGTCCGCCTCGCCTGTGTCAACGGCTTCCGCGCACTGGAGCTGCGTAGCCAGAACAGCGGCCAACAGTATGACGGTCAGACCGTTACGTAGACGCGGTATATTCATAACCTGTGTTCCATTATTGTGTCCCGGCCCCGTCCTTGTAGCGCACCGGCTTACGAGTCTTCGGGAGTAATCACTTCCTCCACGGGCTCGACAAACTCGACGATGGGCCCGTCCTCGGGCGATGCGGGCGGGGCATCAGCGGATTGCGCTTCCTCGCTGTCGTCAAGCAGATCGGCGCTTGCCGGCAGCAGCGCATTCACATCGCGCGAATCCAGCAGAACGACCTGCCCAACGCCCGACAACTGGGCGGGATGACCCTTCTCATCACCAACGCCAATGGTTAGGCTGTATTCGTTGTCCTCCAGCGTAGCAAACCGGATAGTCGCGAGCACTTCGTCGTCAAGCGACTCCGTGTCGAACAGAATGCGGCTAGCCTGTAAACTCACAACGCTTTGCGCCAGCGCGGTGGCCGGCCGGTCGCCGGCGTCGCGCCGCGTTCCGTCAGCGACAAGCATCCATGTGTCTTCGCGCCGTTGGAGTTCGAAAGCGTCTTCCTCGCGCTCGATGGCCAACGAAGCCACGTCAGCGGATGAAAGTTGGGTCAGCGTTCGCTCGTAGAGATTATCGGGCCGCACAAACAGCCGTTGCATATCGCTGCGCCTCAACACCATCACGTTTTCATCATCGTCGAAGTAGCAGTAAACGCCGTCGACGCTGCGCGCCGGGCCGCCAATCGCCACGCTGTACGTGTCGCCATCCTGCGTCTCGAAGGTAATCCGCCGCTCCGGTTCATCAAGGCCCGTTCCGTCCGCGCTGTCGCTGTAGTCCACGGGCCGCAACCGCGCCAGCGCCCGAGCCACTTCTTGCACCGTCGAGCTGGCGACGCTCAGGTCGCTGACGGGCGCCTCGACGGTCCATTCGTCATCAAGCCGGGCGAGCTGCGCGCGGCCTTCTGGTTGCTCGATGGTAATCGAGGCGAGCGCATCGCTATCATACGCAAAGGCTGGCAACTCGAAGAGCTCGCTGCCCTGAGGAAACAGACGCTCGAACTGCGTACCGCTAACCTCGTAGACAACGCTGCTTCCCTCGCGCCGCACATACCCACCAGCGGCTGGTTCGGGCCGCGCGCCCTCGATGCGCACCGGGGCCGCGCCGCCTTCGAAATCGACTTCGCACACAAATCCTGCTTCATCGAAGCCCCAATCCGCTTCGGGATCAACGGCGTCCACAGCGCGCAAGCCGCTCAGGCCGCGCAATATCGTATCCACGCCGCTCTCTCGGAAAGGCAAGCCGGGCCCTCCTTCTTCGAGGACCCACGTAAACTCGGCCCCCGCCGGCTCTTCGTCCAATGCGGGCGCCTCTTGCATATCCAACTCCATGGGTTGCGCGTCCAGCGCGGGCGCCTCGCCGGGATTATCCGGGCCGGCGGGATTGCCCCCGCTACTCTCGCCTTCGCCTACTTCGGAATCCGCCGATTCTTCTTCGTCGAGTTTACGGGCCAGCGCGAGGTGTTTGTCGGGCATGGTCAAGCTCACTCGTTCGACGGTCTCCGTATCCAGGGCCAGCACATTCAGATCAAGCCACTGCGTGTGGTCCAGTCCGTCGCGGGGATCCTCCGGGGCTACGCCCGCCTCGGAACGCAGGTCTACATCACTCACGTAAACGTTCTCGTCCCCGTGGCGTCCAACGAATACGGTGTGCGGGCTAGGGGCCCGGCCGCTTTTCAGATGAACCAAAGTGGCGTCGTCCGCGCCAGCGGCCTTAATGTGGAACGCGTCTTCCTCAGTCAAACCGTAGGGCTCGCGTGCGGCGTCCTCGTCGACCGCCGCGCGGAACTCGCCGGTCAACCCCGCGATTGTGTTGAGAAGCGCCTCGATGTCGGCGTTGTTCGCTGGCGCGCCATAGCGGCTTTCGACCACCCACTCGCCATCGTCCGCCCGGGCTAGCGCCACGGCATCATCGGGATTGTGGCCGGCGTACATGGTGATGCGGCGCACATCCTCTGCGCTCACGTCGGCCGGGGCCAGCGCAACGATGCGGGCCGCCTTGCGCAAATCAACGGGCTCCTCCTGTATCGCGCGGACAAGCACGATAGCCAATAGGATGAGGAACACCACGATCAAGGGTACGATTCGTTTGAACTTCATTGTCGTTCTCCCACGGCGGGGACCGGTTTCATGACCGGCCGCCCTGCGAATCCCGCTGATACATCATAGTATAGGCGTTACGGCTGCGCCGACGACAAAGCGCCGTGCCCGTTCCTATCCCCGCGATCACAATATTCACCAACGCGTAATTCACAAAGCGCCAGAAAGCGCGCTGCCCCTGCGAGGGTTGTTCGATGGTCCGGTCCACGGGCCGCCGTCCACGGACATGAACAATCTGGTCGCCCAACGCGAGCGCATCGACGCTGTTCAGAATCAATTCAAGATTGTTGCCGGCGCCCAGGAAATGGTTCCGGAACATCTCGGCGCCGCCAATGAGAATAAGCGCGCCTTCAGGGCCGGCCTCCTCGACGCCATCAGTTTCGGCCTCGTCCATCGGCGAGCCGGGGCCATGCATCATCTCGGGCGGCGGCAAGGGTTGCTCGCCCATGGCTGGCTCTTGCGGCGGACCCCACTCCGGCGTGGGTTGATCCGCGTAGACATCGGGAAAACGGCCACTGATGTAAGCCATGATGGGATAGCGTTGCGTGGATTCAGGCGGTTCTAGCGTGATCTGCTGAGGGGTAGGCGCTTTCCACGCACGCTCGCCCGTGCTCGCAAGCACGCGCGCCTCGAGGTCATTCTCCGCCAACCGCGACTCGTCCAAGGCCAACGCAGAGCCCCAAATATAGTAGAGCTCCGACAAGCGGTTCGTGATCGACCACTCGCTATCCAAGCTGGCGCTGTGAATTCGGATGTGCATGGGCGCGTCCACTTGCTGGCCGCCCCCAAACAGTTGGCTCATCAAATCGCCGCCTTGAATGGTTAACGGAAAGCTGTTGGCGTCGAGCAACACGTCGCGGTCCACCTCGACGCCATACTCCGCCAGCAATTCGTTGATTTGAGGCGCTTCGTCCCGCTTGTGGAGCTGTATGCCGTCGCGACCCGGCTGATAGTCAAACTGGTAGTTCTGCACCGCGAGGATAACCGGCTTGCCTTCATTCAGCACGCGGTTGATCTCATAGCGGCGCCGTTCGTTGAATTGGCGGGGATTGAGCGCCAGCAACACATCGAACTCATCCGGCAACGGGCTCTCCTCGGTGAGCTCGACGCGCCGCACTTCATAGCGTTCGTGCTGCAACAATTGCTGTAGATTCGAGAACGGATCCTCGGTGTCGGGTATTTGTTCACCCATTTGTTCAAGCATCTGGCGGATCTGCGGCTCAATGTGGACCGCCTCTTCCGGCGCCACCATGGCAACGATGGGCGGCTCTTCCCGCGCGGCCTTGTATATCGTGCTCACCAGTTGGTACTCGAGATCAGGCAGCGTCTGCGGCACAACCTGGGGAATGAATTCTTCCTCCCTATCCCGGTACGCAATGCCGATGCTCGAATAGATCATTTTCGTGGAGACCTGGTCCTCGTCGATGGTCTGCACGCCAAACGGCTGCACTCCGCGCTCGAACATGCGGCGCTTCAGCGCGGCCTCCTCATCCTCGGGGTCGTCCTCGCCCATGAGATCGGCGGTGGTAAGGCCGCCGCGCGCGACCAGGGGCACGCTGGTGTACTCGATCATGCCGCCGGACGCTACGCGCAGTTCTTCCAGTTTGTCCCTAATGTCGCGTTCGAGGTTAGCGAAGGCCGTGGGCATGTTGTCGGAGGGGGTGATATACACACGCACCTGCGCCGGCACGTCGAGTTCAGACAGGATTTCGGCCGAAGCCTCGGAAACGGTGTAGATTTTATCCTCGGTCAAGTCAAAACGCCCAATGCTCTGGCCGGAGATCAGCCAGTTAAACAGTAGCCCAATGCCCACGCAAAGCGCGACTGCTGTCGAAAAGGCAACCCGCGCGCCGGGACGGTTGCGGCCCTCGATGTACAGAATGTTGAGCACGAGGAACAGCACCGTCCACGCCCCAAAATAGAGCACGTCGGCCATTTCTACCACTCCCCGCGTGAACGGATTGTAGTGATCGATGATGCCGACCAGTTGCGCCAGCGTTGTTCCCAGCCGCGGCGCGAGGCTGTCGATGTAGGCGGCCACGAAGTTGGCGCCCACGAAGAAGAGCATGAAACAGGCCAACAGCGTAATGACGAAGGCGACGATCTGGTCTTTGCATAACCCGGAAACAAATATGCCGATGGCCAGAAAGAACGCGCCCAACAAGAACGTGCCCAGGTAGCCGCCAAAGATCACGCCGAAGTCTGGGCTTCCAAGCACGGCCAACATGAGGGGCACGGTAACGGTGGCGCACAGGGTAATCAGAAAGAAGGCCAAACAGGCCAGGAACTTACCCAACACCAGTTCACTCGCCCTCATGGGGAATGTAAGCAGCATTTCCCAGGTGTTTTCTTTGCGTTCTTCAGCCCAAACGCGCATGGTGACGGCCGGCACGAAAACGCACAGCAATAACGGCAGATTCGAGAAGTACTGCCGCATATCGGCGACCGGATACGCGAAAAAGGTCGTCATATACAGGCCGACGCTGATAAGAAGGAACACAATGATGAAGATGTAGCCGATGGGAGACTTGAAATAGGCCCCCAGATCGCGGCGGAAGATCGTGATGATATTGCGCATCGCTTAGACTCCGCTCATGCCGGCTGTCTCTTTGGCCGGTTCGGTCAATGCCAGAAACGTTTCTTCAAGACTCAGGGGTTTTTCGCTCAGCTCCCGCAACGCCCAGCGCTGCTCCTGGGCGAGTTGCGCGGCTTCGCGCCAGGGCTCGCTGCCTGGCTTGGCGTAGAGCAGGAACGTTACGTAGCCATCGCGTTCCTCGACAAACTCAACTTTCGTCACGTGGTCAAGCCGCTTCAGACTTTGACGCGCGCCGTCCTTATCGGCCGCCGCCGAGATCTGGGCGCGTTCGCTGGTCTTGGCGCGCTCGCGCAGTTCATCAAAACTGCCGTCACCCACAATCCGGCCTTCGTTGATGATCACGATGCGATCGGCCATGGCCTCGACTTCTTGAAGGATGTGCGTGGACAGAATGACGGTCTTGCCTGCGGCGAGATCCTTGATCAATTGGCGGACTTCGAGTATTTGGTGGGGGTCCAGCCCGGAGGTCGGCTCGTCCAGGATGATAATATTGGGGTTGTGAATCAACGCTTGGGCCAGCCCCGTGCGTTGACGATATCCTTTCGATAATTCGCGCACAACCTTGCGAAACACCGGCCTGAGGGCGCAGGCGTCGAGCACGGCCCCGATGCGCTCCCGCAGCGCCGCGCCGCGCAGGCCGCGGGCGCGTCCGACAAAGCTCAGGTATTCCCGGACCTCCATATCCATGTAGAGGGGGAGAATCTCCGGCAAGTAGCCAATGGCCTGACGCACCTTCAGCGGCTCTTCGATCACATCGAATCCGCCGACAGTGGCTGTGCCGCTGGTGGGATGCAGATACGTCGTAAGTATCTTTAGCGCCGTGGATTTACCCGCGCCGTTAGGTCCGAGCAGTCCCACGACCTCGCCTTGATTTACGTCGAAGGAGACATCGTCTAATGCGGCCACGGGACCGTAATACATCGTCAGGTTATTCGCGTTGATCATTTACACACTCCCGACACACAAGACTTGGGTGACATTGCGGAACCGACAGGAAACCCGAAAAACCGGCCGACATCGGGCGGCGGGCCGGCGCGATTGGCTAGCGCCGCCAAATGCGGAACGCCGCGCACATGGTTGTTGTGTCCGCGTTATCTGAACCTACGCATATAGATGCTCGAAAGATGACTCCCGGTTGCATCCGTTGAGCCCGAAAACGCGCTCCGTCAGCGGTGGTTGCGGCGGCCACGCTCAAGGCGCCGCACAACCGCTTAAGGCGCCGGCTTACTCCGCCCGCGCAGCACGCTACAGCGTATACGGAAGCCCGGCGTCATTTCAAGATATTGAATGCTCTGCAAACGCCCTATCTACTTTCACTTCAACGCGTTGCGCAAACGCCGAAGTTCGGCGTGACATCGAGGCGCCGAAGCGGCATGGCGACGCCCGAGGTTGTGTGTCCGGCGCCGAGAAAGGCAAGAAAAACTGGCGAACATTGGCCCTTGGCGGCAGCGAATCAAGACTGCCTGACTCTAGCGTTTGCAACAAAATGGGCACAGAGTTTATGGAACGGCGCTGGTATGCTACCCTTTCTCCGTTGATACCGTGTATTATTGGTGTGGGTGATCACCATGGACGAGCCCTTTTTTAGCACAAAAATACCGAGCCAGGTGGACGCGATAGCGCCAGCGATAGAAGGAGCGATAAACAGTCTCCTCGAGCAAGATTGGACGACCGAGGATGAGGTGTTTTTCGT
>PUMX01000382.1 GCA_003552485.1 Candidatus Hydrogenedentota bacterium | reverse complement strand
GCCGGCGCAGCGAACGATACGGCGTGGTCACGATGTGCATCGGCGGCGGTATGGGGGCGGCCGGCGTCTTCGAACTGTGTGACTGAATTACGCACACCCCGCGACAGGCAGCGGGCGCGCTGCAGCAAGCGCGCCCGCCAGCAATCTACTCCGCTATAAGCTCCGGCTTGGGTTCGTGATGTTCCCATTGCAGACCACCGATTACGGATTGGGCGATGTTGGTCAGGTGGTCGCCTATCTTCTCGACGTTATCCACAAGATCAATGAAGATCAGCCCTGCTTCGGCTGAACACGCATTGTCTCCCATCCTTCGACAATGATTCTTGCGCAACTCGACCTGCATGTTGTTCAGCGTCTCTTCAATGCCCAGCGCGGCCTGCGCCGAATCCTTGTCCCCATCCTTGAGCGCCGTGGTCACATGCTCGAACATTTCGGTGAGATAGTTCAGCAACCGGTGCGATTCTTCCTGAGCTTCCTCGCTGAACTCGAGCTTCTGCGACACTTTACGTTCTGCGATTTCGGCGATGTTCACCGCGTGGTCGCCGACCCTTTCAAGGTCATTGACAGTATGCAACAGAACCGGTATTTCGTCCGATAGCTCATCGGACAGCGGTCTTCGCGATAATTCGGTGAGATAAGCGGTAATCTCATACTGGAACTCGTCGGTCTGCTCTTCCTTTTGCCTTACATAATCCAATTTCTTTGTATCGTCCTCAATGAGCCCGGCCACTGCTGTTGTTGCGGCTCTTTCCGCGATCTGCGTCATACGAAGCAGTTCTCGCGAGACTTGGCCAAAGGCAAAGACCGGCGTGTCCAGAAGATACTTTTCAAGCACGACTGGCTGGGCTTCAGCTTCATATTCCTTTACCGGCAGCAGCCGAACGACGACGATTTCAAGCACGCCAATGAGCGGCAAGAAAATGATCGTATTTATCACATTGAAGGCCGTGTGGGCGGCAGCCATCTCGGCCATTACTGTTGTCGCGCTAACCTCCCACGGCGTGATCCACCCCACGAAATCGGCAAAGGCCCCCGACCAGACAAATGGCAGGATGTACGCCACTCCAATAAGATTGAATATCGTATGCCCCATCGCAGTCCGCCGCGAATTCCTCGAGACCCGCGCCGCGGCGAGCTGAGCGGTGATGGTAGTACCGATATTGTCCCCGAGTATGAATGGAATGACCAAGTTCATCACTACTGGCCAGTCTGTGCCAAAAGCGCCTTGCAACGCCAAAACCTGTATCACCATAATCGCGGCGGAACTGCTTTGCAGCAACACCGTTAAAACGGCGCCCGCCAGCACTGCGAGCAATGGATAGCTGGCTAATGCTATCAAGATCTCCTGCGCCCGCGTGCTCTCCCTTATGGGATCGAACGCCTCCTGCATAAAACTCACGCCGACGAAGAGCATCCCAAAACCCAGGATAATTCTGCCGATGCTCTTTATCTGCTGAGTCTTGGCCAGAACACTCAGAAAGAAACCAATACCAATCGCCGGCAGCGCATAGGCCGTAACTTGAAAGCCGCCAAAACCAAAGATCGAAACCAACCAAGCGGTGACGGTTGTACCGACATTCGCGCCCAATACCACGCAGAGCGCCTGACTGAGCGAAAGCAACCCGGCATTAACAAACCCGACGGTCATAACCGTCGAAGCGGAACTCGAAGTAACCAGTATAGTGACGAGCGCGCCAAGCAAAACGGCTACAAATCGCCGTTCGGTAAGCGAAGCGAGAATACTCTTAAGCTTTTGGCCAGCGACGGCCTTGATTCCTTCGGACATGAGTCCCATTCCGAAGAGGAATAGACCCAATCCTCCTAACACTCCAAAAATGACGCTTGTTATTTCCATCAACCCTAATCCTTACCTAAAAATGCTGGATATGGAGTCGTATCTGATTTGCGCCGGGTGATCGAACAGCCTCTCCGATGACAATACGAAAGGCGATTTCGCAAGGTGAGTTTGGAATATGCGCCCGGCTCTCTCAATGTTTTCAGGTTGTTCTCTCTGATTCTCTGGAAGAACCTTCTCGCCTGTGTCCTAAGCGTCGGCTAGCTTGTGAAGCTTGCGCCAACACATCCGCAAACCATCCCCGCGCTGCTTCTTGCATGCCGCGTAGTTCAAACGACGCTTGGACTTCCCCCTCGGACCGGCTCGCTTAACCCACGCAGCCGGGTTTCACATCCACGTGACCAATTCCGCCACAATCTGCTGCACCCTCAATCAATACCAAATTGAATGTGGAAGCCCACGTCGCAACGCAGGGCGCAAACAACCGCGGCGGGCTATATCCCCAAGATCCCACACCGCATAAGGAAGGCTCATGTGCCGGAGATTCCGATACGCGCCGGGGACGCCGTCTCCTTGCGCCACCGGCCTTTTGGGGTCAAACGGAATTCCCCTGCGGAGTCGTCAGACGGCTTTCCCTCCGTAAATCTCATTCTGTGCCAGAGGCGATGTTCACTCGTTCCCATAGGATACACCAATTCCGATCACTGGCGCGACTGTGTGCTTACACCTCGATCATAATGCGGGCGGGCCTTTCGACGCATTCCTTGACGCGGCGGAGGAACAGTACAGCTTCGCGTCCGTCGACAATGCGGTGATCGTACGTGAGCGCAAGGTACATCATCGGCCGGATAACGACTTGGCCATCGCGGGCCACGGGCCGGTCTTGGATGGTGTGCATGCCAAGAATACCGCTCTGCGGCGGGTTGACAATGGGCGTCGACAGGAGTGAGCCAAACACGCCGCCGTTGCTGATTGTAAAGGTGCCGCCTTGGAGTTCGTCAAGATTGATCTTGTTTTCCTGAGCGCGGCCGCCAAAATCGGCGATGGCGAGTTCAAGTTCAGCAAAACTCATGCGCTCTGCACGGCGCAGCACCGGCACGACGAGGCCTTTTCCGCTAGCGACGGCCACGCCGATGTCGAAGTAGTTCTTGTAAACGACATCGGTATCACGAACCTCCGCATTCAGCGCCGGAACGGCTTTAAGGCCTTCGATACTGGCCTTCACAAAAAACGACATGATTCCCAGCTTAATGCCGTACGTCTTTTGAAAATCATCCTGATACGCCTTCCGCAGCGCCATGATCTCACTGAGATCGCATTCGTTGTACGTAGTCAGCAGGGCTGCGGTTTGTTGCGCTTCGACCAAGCGTTGCGCGATGCGCCGCCGCATCGGGCTCATGGGAACGGCTTCTTCCTCGCGATCGTCCGCACCAGCGTCGGGAGCGCTATCTGCGCGTGCAGCGCCAGGCGCCTCTTGCCCGGCAATGTGACGCTCCACGTCCTCCTTAAGCAAGCGGCCGCCAGGACCCGTCGCCCGAATATCCCGGGATTTCAACCCGTGCTGTTCAAGAAGCCGTTGCGCCGCAGGCATCACGCGGACTTCGTCCCCCGCGCTTTCGGCGGCGGAGCGCTCTTGCTGCTTGCCATCGCTAGGCGCGGCTGTTCTCCGCTCTGGATCCTCGGCGGACGAGACATCTCCGGGCTCCGCAATCTGCGAAGCGCCGGCTGATGCGACGCCGGCCTCCGGCGCATCCGCTTTCGTTTCGGCCGCTTGGGCGCCTGATGTGGTTACGCCTTCTTCAATATACCCGATGATCTCGCCTACTTCAGCGGTCTCGCCATTCTGTTTGAGGACTTGCCCGAGAACACCCGACGCGGGCGCGCGCACCTCGACCGTGGCTTTATCAGATTCGACTTCCGCTATGACCTCGTCTTCTTCAACCGGGTCGCCCGGCGTCTTGCGCCACACGCCTAGCTGGACTTCCGTGATGGACTCTCCCACGGCGGGGACGATCAGTTCAACGGCCATAACGTACTTGTTCCTCTTGCATCGGATTCGGCTCCGCGCCCATTGGCTGACCTTTGGTCAAGCCTCGCCAAAGGCTCTGGTGATTAACTGTTGTTGTTCGACCCGGTGGCTACTGGCCGAGCCGGTCGCAGGGCTGGCCGATTCGGGCCGCGTGATCCCCTCGAAAGGGAAACGCCCGGGGAGTTCCGTGCAGAACCGCTGGCGCATGTACGGCCAAGCGCCCATGTTTTCGGGCTCCTCCTGCACCCAGTAGACCGGCGTCCCCTCACGGTAAGGTGCGAGAAGCCCCTCCAAGGCCTCTATAGACAACGGGTAGAACTGCTCCACCCGCACAATGGCGACGTCGTCCCACCCCGATTCGCGGCGCTCGCGAGCTAACTCGTAGAATATTTTTCCGCTGCACATGAGCACGCGCCGCACTTTGTCTGGTTCGATATCGGCCGAATCCGGAAGTACGCGCTGGAAACGGCCCGTGGAAAGCTCGTCAAGCGTCGAGACGGCTTCGGGAAGCCTTAACATGCTCTTCGGCGTCAACACGATGAGCGGCTTGCGCCAAGGGCGAATCACTTGCCGCCTCAACAGATGGAAGATCTGGGCCGGGGTCGAGGGGTAGGTTACTTGGATGTTATGTTCAGCGGCAAGCGTAAGGAAACGCTCAAGCCGCGCGCTCGAGTGTTCCGGGCCCATTCCCTCAAACCCATGCGGCAACAACAGCACCACGCCGGACAGGCTCTTCCATTTGTCCTCCGCGCTTGTAATAAACTGGTCGATGATAACCTGCGCCCCATTCACGAAATCGCCGAACTGAGCCTCCCACAGCACGAGGCCGTCTGGATAGGCGATACTGTAACCGTACTCGAATCCAAGCACCCCCGCCTCGGACAGGGGGCTGTTGATGATTTCGACGGGACCCTGGTCCTTTGTCAGATGGTTGAGGGGTATATAGCTCTCTGCGGTTTCATAGTCAACCAACACGGCATGCCGCTGGGTAAACGTGCCGCGGGCGGAATCTTGACCGCTCATGCGAATCCGCGCGCCGTCAACGGCCAGCGTCGCGAGAGCCAGCGTCTCACAGGCGGCCCAATCCAGCGGTTTCTCGCCAGCGCCCATCTGCCGGCGCGTGTCCAAGACACGCTTCATCTTGGGGTGCAAATTAAAGCCTTGAGGAAGCTTCGTGAGGCCGATCAATAATGACGACAAGACCTCCCTATCCACGCCCGTGTCCACGTCAGGCGCGTTGCTTTCCGGGCCGCCTTTGTAATGCCGCCACACGCGGCCCAAGATGCTTGGCCGGTGGCGCTTGTCCTCGGTGCGCACGATGGCCAGCTCGTTATCGAGGTGCTTACGCCGTTCCTCAGCGATTTGCGCGGCTTCTTCTTCGGTTACCCCGCCCCGCTTCAGCAGATGTTCAAGATAACTGCGCCGCACGCTTGGCCGCTTCTCGATGGCTCGGTACATGATCGGCTGTGTGAACGACGGTTCATCGGTCTCATTGTGTCCGCGACGCCGGTAGCAATACATGTCGATGACCACGTCGCGTTTAAATCGTTGCCGGAATTCCATGGCCAAATGAATGGCTTGGGCGACCGCCTCGGGATCCTCGCCGTTGACATGGAAGATGGGAATTTGAAGCATCTTCGCCACATCGGTGGCATAGGTCGAGGAACGGCCCTCATTTGGCGTGGTTGTAAAGCCGATCTGGTTGTTCACTACAATATGCAGCACCCCGCCGACCCTGTAGCCGTCCAACTCGCTCAGGTTCAACGATTCCTGCACGATGCCTTCGCCGGCGAAGGCTGCGTCGCCGTGAATCAGCAGGCACAGGTATTTCTCGCGGCTCACGTCGCGCATGCGGTCCTGCTTCGCGCGGACCCTTCCCATGGCGACCGGATTGACGGACTCGAGATGACTCGGATTGAAACACAACGCGAGATGCAAGGACCGGCCCGCGGCGGTCTCCCAGTCCGCGTGGTAGCCCTGGTGATACTTCACATCTCCGCCGCCCACATACAACTCGGGGTCATTGTCTTCAAACTCGCGGAACACCTGGCGCGGACTTTTGCCAATGATGTTCACCAACACGTTGAGCCGGCCGCGATGCGCCATAGCCATGACGATCTCATCGATGCCCATGCCGTCGGCCTTCTCGACACCCAGGCCCAACAGCGGGATCAGACTTTCCGCCCCTTCGAGGGAAAAACTCTTGGCGCCCGCGAACTTCTTCTGCACGAATTCCTCAAAAATCGTCGCGTCGGTGAGGCGGGTGAGGATGCGTAGTTGTTCGTCGCGCGTCAGTTCGAGCCGGTTCTCGCTGCCTTCCATATGCTGTTGCAGCCACGACTTCATGGACATGTCGTCTATGTGCATGAACTGCACGCCGATCGAGCGGCAGTAAGTGTCCCGCAGCCGCTCGATAATCCGGCGCAGGGTAAGCACTTGGGGACCGTCAATGGTATTGGTTGAGAAGGTTCGCGAGAGATCGGCTTCCGTGAATCCGTAGTAGGCGGGATCGAGCTCAGGCTGTTCGGGGCGAGGCAATCCCAAGGGGTCGAGTTTGGCCATCATGTGGCCGCGCACGCGGTAGGCCCGAATCAACTGGTCAACGCGGTCCTGCAGATTGAGGGCTTCCAAATCCGTTTCCGGCGCCGCCCCGCCGTTAGAACCTGCGGGATTGAACACACTGCGCGGCTTAATACGCGGCCGGATTCTCTTGTTGGCGCCGTTGCCCCCGCTGTTGCGCCGCATTGCCTCGAAGAATTCGCGCCACTCGGCGCCCACTGAATTGGGATCGCTCAAATACTGTTCGTAGAGCTCCTCGACAAAACTCAGGTTGTGGCTGTTTAGCTCAGGAGCGTCCGCTTCTCTATCCATAATCGCAAGATTCAACCTCCCGGTTCTCGCGCCGCTGCGCCCTCAACATGCGCCGCATGGCCGCGCCGGCGTTCTTCGGATTCACCTGTGGCGCAAACACGTATTCCTTCTAAGACGAAAGGCAACAGCCTCGCGCGCCAAAGCCAACGAAGGTCGCGTAAATGCTATCACAAACGGCGACAGGCAGCTACAATGGAAAAGGCAGCCATCTAACTGAACAGCCCGATCGGGCCGCGGCAATACCACATATCGGGCATGGCGTGATTGAGCTTTAGAAGTCCAGCACGCTCAGCCCGGGTATCGAAGAGTCCAACGGGATCGTTTCGATATTGGTGGCGCCAAGCTTGGCCAGTTCGTAACGAACCCGCGCCAACGGGAGATCCTTGTTAGACGCGTCCATCTGCACGTTGAATTCGATAAAGTTTTCGCCTTGGTTCACGGTCGGTTCATCGGCGAACAACTGGTTCTGCATGAGATAACGCTCAAGCTCGGGCGCGCATTCCTTTTTCGCGTTAAAGAGCATGAGCACTTTGTTCTCAGCGAATATCGCGCCATACATATTGAGCAAGAACATGCGGGCAAGGTCGTACTTAACCGCGTTCTGCTTAAGGGCAGGATTGACGAAGACGCCCGCGCCAGAGCGCATCACCTCATCGACGATGCGCAAGTTGTAATTACGGATCGCGCTGCCTGACTGGGTGATCTCGAGACCAAAATCGACGCTGCCGTGTTGTATCTTCGCCTCAGTCTTGCCCCAGCTTTCATAGATCACCACACCGCGTTCGACATGGGGCGGCGTCGTAAACTTCTGGACCGAGAATTCGGCGTGGGAAGACCCGAATCCCAGCGCATTGGCCTTGTTTTGAAACCATTCCAAGGCCAGATAGGGCATTTCGGAGACCATCTTCACCAGCGGTTTCTCCGAGAGCACGGCTTTGAACCATTCATCGCTGTGCCGTTCGTCTGGATCCTCCCGGGCCACGATGACTAAGCGAACGTCGCCGCGTTCGAGCGACAAGACCTTGCTTAACTCAATATCCCGCCCATACTCGTAGCGTGCTTCCAACAACCGTTCGCGTATCCAGTCGTCGCCGGCGATAGCGAGATCAATCTCCCCCGCGGCAAGCTGTGCGCCAAACTCCTGTGGTCTTCCGTCCCAACCTACAAGAAAGCTCGTTATGGGAAACGTGCTCGGTCCTCCTTTGTCGTAACCCTTGACGGGAAAACCGGCGTCGCGCAAAAGGTTGAGCAGGTTGCCTCCGCGGTTCGGATCGGCGAGGGAACCCGCCGGTAAGCCAATGATTAGTTTTTCGTCCGCCATATGCTCGTCTTCCTAACCTTCTTTTGTCGCTTCATTAAGCACTCAATCGCATGTGAGAGCGCCCCGGCCATTACCAGAAAAGCCGCGCTGGAGCCATTCGGAAAGGCTGGCCGGTGGCGGAGCGGGATGAACCGGCGCAATTTGCGGCAGGGCTCTCCCGACTCTTCAGTTATCGGGTCTATACGGAATCTATTCTAGCGAGATAGCGCCGCGCCCGTCACAGTTTCAGTTGGGCGCGGATATCCGTGATGGTGTGGGGCAAACCTTCATCGAGGGAAACCCGCGGGGCCCAGCCCAACACCCTTTCCGCCTTGGAAATATCGGGACAGCGCTGCTGCGGGTCATCCTCGTACAGTAAAGGCTTGGTGATCAACGGGCTCTTGCTTCCCGTCAATTCCAAAACACGTTCCGCCAATTCGCGGATGGTAAATTCGCTGGGATTACCGATATTCACCGGCTCCTTCTCACTCGACAGGAGCAGGCGAAATATGCCGTCAACGAGATCAGACACGTAACAGAAGCTGCGAGTCTGCGCTCCGGTTCCGTACACCGTCAGGGGTTCGTCACGCAACGCCTGGGTGATGAAGTTGGTAACGACGCGCCCGTCATCGTTCCGCATGCGCGGACCGTAAGTGTTGAAGATACGCACGATACGGATATCCAGCCCGTATTCCCTGTGATAGGCCATGGTGACCGTTTCCGCGTAGCGCTTCGCCTCGTCGTACACCGCCCGGCGTCCCAAGGTGTTCACGTTGCCCCAGAAGTCCTCGGTCTGGGGATGATTCGTTGCGGGCGGATCGCCATAGATTTCAGAAGTGCTTGCGAGGAAGAAGCGCGCCTCCTTTTCCCAAGCGAATTCCAGCAAGTTATGCGTTGCATAGGAGCCCGCCCGTAGACAGGCAAACGGCATGCGGGCGAAATCGGGTGGACTAGCCGGCGATGCCAGATGCATGACATAGTCTACCGGCTCGTCTATGCGCAAGGGATCGCAGGCATCTTGCTCGAAGAGCCGCACACTGGGGTTGCCCTCCAAGTGACTGATATTCTCGCGCCGCCCCGTGATGAAGTTGTCGATGATAATGACAGCGTAGCCTTCCGCGAGTAGCCGATCAGTTAGATGAGACCCCAGAAAACCGGCGCCGCCGGTAAGCACAACAGTTTGCATGCAATTCTCCTCGAATGAATTCGCGGAATTATGCCACGGCAAGTGAAAGTCTTCAACGCGCCGGCTTCGGGAGCGCTACAAGGGATTGACCGGGGGCGCCCACCAAGTCTCAAGAGGCCCTTCCGTTGTCTACCCGTGAAGCGTTCCGGAGAACCACTCCCCCCTGCGGAACGCGAAGGCGCCAATCGCCAGCTATCAATACGCGAACTTCGGATGCTTGTGCAGAAAACGGCCGCGCGGATTGACAAGCCAGTCCAGATATTCCTCGAGGTTTGTATATCCGTCGCCATTGCGATCGCGTGCGCCCTCGGCCGGATCATTGGGATCGAGGCCGTGTTCTTCCTTCCACCAGTCCGGCAATCCGTCGCCATCCGAGTCGACCGGCGGTTCCAGCGAACGCAGTTCCGGCCAACCGCCCACGTCGTCCTGCGAGTCGATAATCCCACTGCGCTCGCCCTTCACGCCGCCATACGTGGCTGTGCCGTGGCGCGCTTCTTCCACGATGCGGCGGTCGATAGCGTCACGCGCAACGGACGCGCCCGCTTGCTCGAGCACGGCTTCATAGGCTTCACGCGCAGAACGCTCATAACTGATCTCCGGATAGTCATGGGCCTCGGCAATGAGCGATTCCGGCCCCGCGCCACGAGAAAAGCCCACACCCTTCGAATTGTCGGATGTGACATCCGGGTGGCCCTCGACATAATTCCCGGAAACAAAGAACTCCGGGGTGACCTCCTTTTCGCCCTCCATGGGAGGCAGGTTCCAGATCTGGTAGATAATGTAGGGCTAGGGGTCGCCCGTGTTCGGACCGGGTTTATAGTAGTTGTTAACCCAGTTCACGTAATCATTGGAGCCATCGTGGTTCGCCTGGCTCGGCGCATTAAAAATCACGTTGTTCCGGAAATCAACCTGGCTGTGGGAGCGCCAGGCGACCTTTGGACTGCGCCAGTTGTGGTGCGCGTAAAGATTATGGTGCAGACTCTCGCGGCGTCCGCGTATGACGCCGCCATAGGCGCGCTCGGTCTTTTCGTTGAACGCGTGGGAATCGTACAGTCCCTCGGAAACAATGCACCACTGAATGGTAATCAGATCGATATCGCCGGGCTCGCTATGCCGCACACTGTCATAAGCGGGCGACGAGGTGGATAGCGTTTCGTTGATCCCCCAACTTGCTGAGACGTGGTCGAGGATGATGTTCCGACCGGCCTGAACGCGGATGGGTGAGCGGGCGTGGCCGCGGCGGTCGCCCATACGCGAGCGGATGAAGCGAATGATAATGTGGTCGTTGTTCACGGTGAGCTGGTCGTCGCGAAGCGTGACGCCGTCGCCCGGCGCGCTTTGGCCAGCGATGGTGATATGTGGCTTATCGATTTCGAGGGGCGACTCCAGCGAAATGTTGCCCGAGACCTTGAACATAACAGTCCGCGGCCCGTCGGCCGTTTCGATGCCGTAACGTAACGAGCCCGGCCCGGAATCGTTGAGATTCTCGACATAGTAGACATCGCCGCCCCGGCCACCCTCGGCATAACGGCCAAACCCTTCGGCGCCGGGAAATGCGGGCGTGCGCCCCTCTTCCGCCGCAGGTAGCTCCTCCTCAGCGTGGCTCACGACAGAGGCGAAGAGGCCCGCGGCGGCCACGAGAACAGCTAGACCGCCCAACAAAAGCTTACCGATCACAAGCGCTCGTCCTAGCTGGAGGCAGGCATCCTGAACTTTCATTCCGTGGTCCTTTCACGGTTATGGCGCGCAATCCTGCGCTCTCCGGTCTATCGTTACCGGCCGGACTTCACGCCTCGTCCCCTGGCCGCCAGGGTTCTGGGCCATCCTCGCGAGCCCTTAAGAATTTCGCGTCGACTTCTTCGTACCATGCATGAAGCTTTGCGCGCATGGCTATAACGCGCTCGGTGTGTTCAGCAGCAAAATCGTGCTGTTCCTCAATATCATCCTCGACATTATAAAGGTGAACGCGTCCATCTTCGTAGCGCTCGATGAGCTTCCACGGTCCAATACGAATCGCCCCGCCGGGAAAACCGCCTTGATTCGAGTAGTGGGGATAATGCCAGTAGAGGGCCTCGCGCTCTTCCGCTGTTCGATCATCCCCCTTGAGCAGCGGCATGATCGAGATTCCGTCCACATGCTGTTCACG
>PUMX01000290.1 GCA_003552485.1 Candidatus Hydrogenedentota bacterium | reverse complement strand
GACAACACCCGGTGCTCTCGGGCGAGCTTACTCTTCACCTTGAGGAACTGATTCTCTAACCCGGCTTTCTTGTCATTTGACTTCGGATAAGCGCTCAAAATCTGATTGAAAAGCAACCAATCGTTCATAAAACTCCGAACGAGTTGGCACTGCCCCTCAAGCTCATCAATCACACGCTGCTGCTTCTTGCTCCTCCTCATGACCCGCCCCCCTCTCTGCTGTTCTTGGGACATATGTGGTGGAACAATGTCAAGCTATCATAGCCGCCCTTGGTTGTCAAACCTCCATATTGTTCTTACATTATTCGCCTAATGACGCCATTACCCTCTCACATCAACCTTAAGACTCATGAAATTGCGTATGATCTGTTTGCCATGATCGGTCAAAATGCTCTCCGGATGGAATTGCACTCCCCAGATGGGAAGCTCCTTGTGCGCAACCCCCATGATCTCACCCTCGTCAGTCTCTGCGGTAATGTCGAGCACATCTGGGCACGTCGCGCGTTTGATAACCAGAGAATGGTAGCGCGTTGCGGTAAAAGGAGACGGCACGTCTTGGAACAGCGCATTGCCATTGTGCCGGATTGACGAGACCTTGCCATGCATGATCCGGTCCGCCCGCACCACATCCCCGCCGAACGCGGCGCCGATACACTGATGCCCCAGGCACACGCCCAGCAATGGAATCTCAGCGCCAATCGCTCGAACCATGTCAGTTGAGATTCCGGCTTCATTTGGCGTGCATGGACCCGGCGAAATGATGACGCGGTCAGGGTCCATCGCGCGAATCTCGTCTACGGTGGCGGCGTCATTTCTTATGACGCGGATGTCCGGCTCCAATTCGCCGAAGTACTGCACGAGGTTGTACGTGAAAGAATCGTAGTTATCTACAAGCACGATCATGATTCGAGACCTTTCTCGGCGAACTCGACCGCGCGAAACAGCGCCCTCGCCTTGTTCACGGTTTCTTCGTATTCTCGTTCCGGGTCACTGTCATACACGATGCCTGCCCCGGCCTGGACATAGACAACGCCATCCTTCAACACCATGGTTCGGATGATGATACACGTATCCATATCGCCGGAGAAACTGATGTAGCCGCATCCGCCCGAATAGGGTCCACGCCGCAAGTTCTCGAGCTCATCAATAATTTCCATGGCGCGAATCTTGGGGGCGCCGCTAACCGTCCCCATGGGAAATGTTCCGCGCAAGGCCGAGTACGCGTCTTCGCCCTCGTTCAGATCGCCCTCGACTTCGCTGACGATATGCATGACGTGCGAATACCGTTCGATGGTCATCAGCCGCGAGGGTTTCACGCTGCCCGGTTTGCTCACGCGGCCAACGTCGTTGCGGCCGAGGTCCACAAGCATGATGTGCTCGGCCAGTTCCTTCTCGTCCACGAGCAGTTCTTGCTCGAGGGCCAGGTCTTCGGCTCGCGAGGCGCCGCGCCGCCGCGTGCCGGCGATAGGCCGCACCATGCATCGTCGATCGCGCACTTGCGTCATCACCTCCGGGCTCGACCCGACCAAGGTGACGTCGGGAAACTCAACGAGAGTCATATACGGAGATGGGTTAATGCATCGGAGCGCCCGGTACAGACTGATCGGGCTAACATAGAGATCACGCTCGAAGCGTTGCGACAACACCACCTGAAAGATGTCGCCGCCCCGGATATACTCCTTGGCCTTTTCGACCGCTGCGCAGAAGTCTTCGCGCGTGAAATTGCTGCGGATGTCATCGTTCAACTGACCGGCGTGGAAGCGTTCGGTGTGAACCATGAGCGGCCGCCTGAGCACCCGAATGAGCTCCTCGATCTTGCGGACCGCCTCGTTGTACGCCGCGTCCGCGTCTTCTTGGACGTGCGCGTTCGAGACCACCTTGAGCCGGTTATTGACGTGGTCGAAGATTAGGATGGTGTCCGTGATCATGAAGTAGAGATCCGGCAATCCCAGCGGATCGGGATTCTCGTCGGGCAGGGTCTCGAAGAATCGGACCTGATCATAGCCGATATACCCAACCGCGCCGCCGTGAAAATACGGCACACCTTCCACGGCAATGGGTGTGTAACCGGCCATGAGATCACGCAGGGCGTTGAGCGGATCATCGGATTCGAAATGCTCAGGCTCGCCATTACGGGTGATAGTGACGTTCCGCCCGCGTGACTGGAAGACAATCGAGGGGTTCGCGCCAAGAAACGAGTAGCGGCCAATGGTGTCAGCCTTCTCTACACTTTCCAACAGAAAGCTATGGTCCTGCCCTTGAGCAATCTTCATGTACGCGGACACGGGCGTCTCGAGATCGGCCACAATCTCGCGGTACACTGGCACGACCGCGCCCGGTGTGGCAAGGCGCCGGAACTCGTCAAGTGTTGGATGAATCATGTTCGGCTTTCCTTTAGTTATGCGGCTTTGTTTCGGCCGGTTATTCGACCGCTACGCCATCCCCGTCGAGGATTACCGAACCATCGAACTCAACCCGGCGATAAAAGCAACTGGTTTCGTTCGTGTGGCACGTCGGACCGACAGGGTCGCATTTCAATAACAGGGCGTCGCCATCGCAGTCGATGCGCATGTCCTTTACGTGAAGCACATTGCCGGAGCTCTCGCCTTTCCGCCACAGTTTCTCGCGCGACCGCGACCAGAAGCAGGCCCGCCGTTCGTGCATCGTGACCGCTAGCGACTCCGTATTCATGTAACCGACCATAAGCACTTGCCCCGACTCGTGGTGTTGCACAATGGCGGGGATGAGGCCCTTGTCGTCGAACTTAATCATTTCGTGCAGATTCATGGACGGACTCCTTCGCTAATCTCAAGGGGAAACGCATTTGTGGAACAGTACACTTGGGAACATGGAAACGTGAAGTGGATGGAGATTTAGCGCCGCCATCGATGCAGGTAGGATTCATGGCTCAGCATTACGCCGTTATCCTCTTGTTGTGCGCCGGTCTGCCGTGGAACAACCGGCTGGACGCGCTAATGTCGTACAGCCACGCCATGGCTGGCGAGGTAAGTTTTCGCTTCCTGTATGCTGTGTTCCCTGAAGTGAAAAATGGACGCCGCCAGCGCGGCGTCCGCGCCCCCTTCTTGCAGAGCGGCCCGCAAATGCTCGAGACTTCCCGCGCCGCCGCTCGCAATGACAGGCACGCCGACCGCGTCACTGACGGCCTTTGTCAGAGGGATATCGTAGCCTTCTTTAACGCCGTCGCAATCCATGGCGGTCAAGAGAATCTCGCCCGCGCCGCGCCGCTCGGCTTCCTGCGCCCAAGCGATGGGCTCCAAAGGCGTCGCCCGTCCGCCGTCGCGGCCTCCATGGCTATGAACAACATACTCGCCGTTTACTTTCTTGGCGTCGATAGCTACAACAATGCACTGACGGCCAAACCGCGACGAGGCCGCATCGATGAAATCGGGATCCTCAATGGCAGGGGTATTAATCGAAACCTTGTCCGCGCCCGCCTTGAGCAAGCGGCGAATATCGTCGATGGCGCGCACGCCTCCGCCCACGCATAGGGGCATAAACGCCTGTTCGGCTGTTCGGCGGACCACGTCATACATGGTTTCACGGTTATCGGTCGAGGCCTGGATGTCGAGGAAAACCAGTTCGTCCGCCCCTTCCTCATCGTAGCGCCGGGCGATCTCGACAGGATCGCCCGCATCGCGCAAGCCGAGAAAGCGCACTCCCTTCACAACCCGCCCATCGGCGACATCGAGGCATGGGATTATCCGTTTTGTTAGCATCGTCGTTAACTCGAGCGCGCGCTGGGCGCTTTACGGGGCCCGCGTCTCCCCTTCCTCCTCCGTTTCGCCAGCATCCCCGGATTCGCTGGCATCTTCATCGGTCTCGTCCATATTGGCGCGAGCTGGATCGAAAACGTTGTTCTCATCATCATCGGCGGGCAGGGACTCAGTGAACACCGCTCCGGGCATCTCCCGCCAATCGTTCTCCGTCTCGGCCGGCGCCGGTTCGGGAGCCTGCTCAGATTCACCCGCTTCAGTGGTCTCTTCATCAGCGGCGGCCTCTTCCGGGACTTCCTCGTCCTGCTCGACGACCTTTCCGCGGTCGCGTCCGCCTTCGAGGACGATGTCGTCAACCCGTAGCTTGACGTACGTAACTTCCTCCACGCCAAAAATATTCTTCGCAAGGTCTTCCAACGACTTGTTGACGCTGTCCGCCAATTCCGGCGCGCTGCTCCCAAGCCCTTTCCGCAGGACCACATCGGCGCGGATCGCCACTTTACGCGGATCGACGGAGGGCAGCACTTGGACGTGAATCTTGCGTACTTCGGGCAGCGCGCCGACCTCACGGGTGAGCGTGTCTTCTATAGATCGCAGTTGTATGCTCACTTCCCCATGCGCACAAGGAAACACAAGACGGCGACGGCGACGGCCCCACCCATCAAGCGGCCACAAGGCCAGCCCGCCCACGGCGGCAAGCAAGATACCCGTAATCACCTGCATACTGAGCACACGCCAGTTTTCCGCATCGCCGTAGAAATTCCCAATTTGGGAGGCGAGCGCGGAAAAACCCGGCAACCAGGCAAGGGCCAGAATCAGCCCCCCCAGTAAGGCGCCCGCGCAAGCCACGCGTTGCATAATGCGTTGAATCAGCCTCATGACGGGCGCTAGCTCCTCTTGGCCGGACCGGGCTCCGGCGCGCCATTGGGGAATTCGATATCGGCCACATACACGTTTATCTGGCTCACTGGCTGGTCAGACATACGGCGAATGCCGCTCAACACGGCTTCTTGGATGGCCGGCCCCAGCGTTCGCAAATCGGTCCCGTAGCGCACGACGACCGAGATGTCAATCTGCAGACTGCCATCTTCTTCGAGGCGGGCGCCGATCCCCGGAACCTTGGCCATGCCGAATCGCCCGGAAAACCCAGCGTTCATGCGCACCACGCCATCTTGACGCTGGGTCTCATGGGCCGCCGCCTTGGCGTACACCATAAGGGCGACTTCCTGCTTACCCAGCGCAATGGAATCCGTCATCACACGCGCCCTCTAAGTCCGGCGATCATTTCGGCTTGGAAAGGAAACTGTCGATGAGCTTCGGACTCAGGTCGCCGCGGCGGAAGCTGTCGCTGCGAATGATGCGCGCGCACAGCCGCGCCGTGTTCTTGACGCCCTCGGTCGTAAACTCATCCAATGCGCTGCCCAGCCGATTGATAGCCTCGGTGCGATCCGCGCCGCGGGCAATAACCTTGGCCATCATCGAATCATAATAGCGGGGTATAGTGTATCCGGAAAAGAGATGACTGTCCACGCGAACGCCTGGCCCGTTCGGCATATGGCAACGGCCGACTTCGCCGGCGCAGGGCATGAAGTTGTTGTCAGCGTCTTCGGCGCATACCCGCGCTTCGATGGCGCAGCCGGTGGGCCGGGCGTGGCTGTAGCCCAACGGCTCATTCGCGGCCAGACGGAGCTGCTCCTTCACCAAGTCGATACCGGTCACCTCTTCGGTGACAGGATGCTCTACTTGAATGCGCGCGTTGAACTCAATGAAGTAGAACTGATTGTCGGGCCCGAGCAAGAACTCGGCAGTGCCGGCGTTGGTATACTCGATCGCCTTAGCGGCCCGGATCGCCGCCTTCGCCATCTTAGCCCGCAGCGAACCGCTCAATGCCGTGCTGGGCGTTTCTTCAATCATCTTCTGGTGCCGGCGCTGGATGGTGCATTCCCGTTCGCCAAGCGATATCACACGGCCATGATGATCGGCCAGAATCTGAAACTCGATGTGGCGGGCGTCATCGAGAAACTTCTCGATATAGACGCCAGGATCGCCAAACGCCGCTTGCGCCTCGTGGGTCGCCATGGAAACGGCGTTTTTAAGCGTGACGTCGTTATGCGCGATGCGCATTCCTTTGCCGCCGCCGCCCGCCGAAGCCTTCACAAGCACAGGGAAGCCAATCTCATGCGCGATGCGCTGAGCTTCCTCGGGTTCCGTGACTACCCCTTCACTGCCGGGCACGGTCGGCACGCCCGCTTCGCGCACACGGCGGAGACAAGCAGCCTTATCGCCGCTGAGCGCGATAGTTTCCGGGCTTGGGCCAATAAACCGGATGTTGCACTCGCGGCAAATGTTGGCGAACTTGGAACTTTCGGCAAGAAAACCGTAGCCCGGGTGGATAGCTTGGGCATCGCAGATCTCGGCAGCCGCAATAAGGCTGGGGATATGTAGATAGCTTTCCGAAGAACTCGCCGGTCCTATACAGATGCTCTCGTCGGCCAGGGAAGCATGCAGACACTCGTGATCGATGTCAGAATGCACGGCAATCGAGGTCACGCCGGCTTCGCGGCACGCGCGAATGATGCGGACGGCGATTTCCCCCCGGTTAGCGATCAATACACGTCGAAACATTGGCGTCAACCCGGACTAAGCTACGCGCACAGCGAAAAGCGGCTGCCCATATTCCACGGGCTCGCCATTTTCAACCAGCACTTTTTCAACGGTGCCCGAACATTTGGCGGTGACTTCATTCATCAGCTTCATCGCCTCAACAATGCACACCGTCTGGTTCTCGGTCACCGTATCGCCGGGCTTGACAAAGGGCGGCTCCTCCGGCGCGGGAGCGGCGTAGAACACGCCGACCATTGGCGAGTTGATGGTTACCAGCCCGTTGTCTTCACCGGCGGAAGTGTGCTGGATCGGCTCGTAGGAGTGCGTTGACGTTGGCGTCGATGCGTCCGATTGGTGAGGCGCATGCAAAGACGTCACCGTGGTAGAGACGGGCTGGCCCTTCTTCAAGCAAACCCGCCGGCCGGATTCCTCAATCTCGATTTCCCAGAGGCTCGATTCCTCAAACACTTGAATCAGCTCCCGGAGTTGTTCGATGTCCATAGGGCCACCTCTCCGTAGGTTCCGTTGCCCTTCTTTGGCCGTGCGGGGCTAGCCAGCGCGTTCGATGTACTCGCCGGTACGCGTATCCACCCGCACAAGCTCCCCTTCGTTAAGAAAAAGCGGCACTTGGATGACGGCCCCCGTTTCGAGGGTAGCGGACTTTGTACCGCCCGTGCTGCGATCCCCCTGCACGCCGGGGTCGCATTGCGTTACCTGCAATTCTACTTGCAACGGCAACCGCAGCTCCATCACCTTGCCCTTATAAAACACAAGGCCGACTGCCTGGTTCTCTCTGAGCCAGTTCTTCTTGTCTCCCACCACATCGGCGCCCACGGCGATTTGCTCGTAGGTGTCGCGGTGCATAAAGTGATAGAGGTCACCATCGCTGTAGAGGAATTGATAGGGCTGCTCCTCGAGCCGCGCTTCTTCCATGCGCTCCCCGGCGCGAAAGGTCTTCTCGATCACGCGGCCTGTCAGCACGTTGCGCAACTTCGTCCGTACAAACGCGCCCCCTTTACCGGGCTTCACGTGCTGGAATTCCACGATCTCCATGAGATCGCCGTCCTGAACAATAACCATGCCATTGCGAAAATCGGCTGTCGAAATCATGTTGTAATGAGTTCCAATTCCTTTGGCGTGCTGCTGAGAATGTCACAACCGTCTTCGGTGACGGCGACGAGGTCTTCAATCCGGACGCCCCCCTGATCCGGCAAGTACACTCCCGGCTCGACGGTTACCACCATCCCCGCTTCCAGTGTAACGTCAGATTCGGGATTGAGGCGCGGCCCCTCGTGAATCTCGATACCCACTCCGTGGCCTAAGCCGTGACCAAAATGAGAACCGTAACCCGCGTCTGAGATGATGTCGCGGGCGGCCGCATCCACATCCCTGCAAGAAACGCCTGCCCGCAAGCTTTCCAACGCGTTTCGTTGAGCGGTCAGGGTAAGATCGTAGATGGCTTGAAACCAAGATGGCGGTATCGTACCGAACGCATAAGTCCGTGTCAAGTCTGAACAATAGCCGTTCAGCCGGCACCCGAAGTCCAAAAGGACCACGTCGCCCTCGGTAAGAGCGCGGTCTCCCGGTTCGCCATGCGGCAGCGAACTACGCGATCCAAACAACGCAATGGTGTCAAACGAAGCCCCCGACGCGCCCCGGCGCTTGAACTCATACTCGAAACGCGCCGCAAGCTCCCGCTCGGTCAAACCTTCGCGCAATTCAGCTTTGAGGTCAGCCAGAACACCCTCGGCCAGCGCCGAGGCCTCGCGCAATTGGGCTATTTCGCCTGCATCCTTAACCATGCGCAACGCCGAAACAAGCGCGTTATCGGGCATGAACTCGGTGTCCGCGGCGGATTCAAGCGCGCGCAATTGGTCGACAGACATGTATTGCGGCTCAAAGGCCACCGGCTTGACGCCCATCGCGGCCAACCGTTCGCCCACCCGTTTGACAAAGCTCCCCTTGATCTCTTCAATGACATAGTCGCCCTTTACTTGCTCTTGCGCCTGCTCCGTGTAACGGAAGTCACAAAGGAAGCGGGCTTCGTCCGGCGTAACAATGATGGCCGAGGTGGTTCCGCGGAAATCCGCGAGATACTGGTTTGTGGCCGGAGAAAGACTCACGAACGCAGCATACTCGCGTTCATTTAAACGGGCGCGCAGGTCGGTCAGCCGTTGTTCAACATTCATGGCCCAACTACCTCCTTGGCGGCCAATAACGCCAAACGGTAACTCTCGGCGCCGAACCCCATGATCTGGCCTTTCGCCACTGGGGCAATGTAGGAGTGATGCCGAAAAGCCTCGCGCGCATGCACATTGGAAAGATGCACTTCGATAGTGGGAATACCGGCGCCCGCGATCGCGTCACGCAGCGCGACGCTTGTGTGGGTATAAGCGCCCGGGTTGATGATTAGCACATCCGCCCAGCCCATGGCCTCTTGGATGGCGGTCACCAGCGCTCCTTCACTATTGGACTGAAAGGTCTTCAGCTCCATCCCCATGCGCTCGGCTTCTTTAGCGAGCATGGCGTCGATTTCTTCCAGGGTGGCGTGGCCGTATACCCCCGGCTCACGCTTGCCGAGCATGTTAAGGTTGGGTCCATGTACAACAAGTATGTTCACAGCGGCATATCCATGTGTTCGGGGGGCGGTTCAGGCGCCATCCCACGGTATTCCTCCAGATAACGGGCATACTCCATGGCCTTCTCGGCCTGTTCCACATACTGCTCGCCTTCGGCTCGCTCGTCTTGCTCCGTTTTCAAACGGCCGAATTCGTTCAACGCCTGAGCGTAAGCCCGCCAGATCTCCGGCGAAGTCGGATACAACTCACAGGCCCGTCGGTATTCGCCAACCGATCTGCGATAGTACTCCATGGCGGTCACGCCGGTTTCGCTATCCCCGCAACGCCAGAGAATATCGGCGTAATGACGCCGCAGTCCGGCTTGGCGCGGACTGCGATCGACGGCTCGTTCCGCCCAACCCAGCGCGCTAAGGGCCGCCTGATGGCGTTGCTCGGGCGTCTCAGCCGCCCGCGCAAGCGTCTCGTACCACAGCGAGATCGTAGACGCCGTTTCGGGATTATGCGGAAACACGGCGTCAGAACTCTTAAGCCGGCCAATCTGTTCGTGAATGGCTTCCCGCAAGATCGGTTTGACGGCCCGAGGACGCTGGACCTGCACAACGCCTTGCCGCAATTGCGACACGGGAACCTCCATATGGGGGCGTACACGTTGATACGTAACCCGTCCGCCAACCTCGACGGGGATCATGATGGCGCCAAACTCCTCGATATCCTCGCGATGCGGTATCAACATGGCCAAGGATTCCAGTGGAATCGCTTCCGAATCGTCGCGCGGATCATCCGTTAGTTGCAACAAGTACTCGGCCGCCTGAAACGCATCCATTTCCTCGCGCTCATCGGGTAACTGAACGTCCGCGCGCCATACATTGACGGCCATGGCGCTGGCCGCGGCCGCTACAACGAGCAACGCCACGGCGATGACGGCGTGTGGAATACGCCCCAGCCGGGCCGGCCTGGGGTTCTCTATCCGGCAGAAAGCCAGGAAACCACCAGCGAGGGCGTAGACCAAGGTCGCCAGCGTGGGATTATAGAAGTTGAAATCCACGAAGGAATGAAACAGAAACGCAAGGAGCCCCCCATAGAGGCCAAGCAACGCCCAGCCTTGGGGCCGGGGAAATGTCCGGATAACCGACCTGGCGCCGACAATCACAACATATCCCCAGAATCCGACAAAGAGCGCAAACCCGACGACGCCGGTTTCAGACAAGACCTGGAGATAATCATTGTGGGCCATACGCACGTCGCCGGCGCCGAGATACTGGTAGTTCGGATACACCACGGCGAAGTTGCCCAGTCCCACGCCGCTCCACAGATTATCCGCGGCCATCATCCAGCCAGTGCGCCAGTATGTCCAGCGCAGACCGAGCGTAACGGGATCCGCCAGGTCACTTAGCGTGAGACCCAGCCCCTCGAGCGCAGTGTCCTGGCCCGGCGAACCGGGAGGCGCGTCCCTGTCCACTGCAGCAGGCTCGGCGCCATCTGCCCAGGCATCAGGCGGTGTGACTCCATAAAACGCCGTCATGCTGATAAGCGCCATCGCCAGCGTGGTCATGATACGCGCCCAACCCACGCGACGCACGGCCAGATAACCAATGCCTCCGGCTACAACCATCGCTGCGGCAAGCCCCAGCATGGCGCCGCGGCTGTACGTTAACCAGAGCGTCAGCGCCTGAACGGCAAGCAAGAAACCAAGCAAGTACGGGCGCAAAACCATCCAGCAATAATGAGCGCCATGCTGCCGAATCAACCAAAACGGGACTGCGGCGAGCACGATAGGGACCACCCAGATAAGCGCGTTGCGCAGCACCGCGTTATGGACCCAACCTTGGTTGGTGAACTCAATGCTCTCGATGAAGGTCACGACGACGTAGAACACCATGAACAGAATCATCCAGGTGAAGACGCCCACCCACAGAGATAGGCGCACGCGAAAATCTTCGCTGTCGCCCTTCGTTTCCGCGCCCCGGCTGCCCGGCGAATCAGTACGGGCCGGGCTTTTCACCCGTTCGCGCCAACGCCGCCAACTGTAAATCGCGGAACCCAAGGCGCAAGGTATGCCCATCGCAACGAACGCGCCCAATGCATTGGGGTGTAACAACGTGCCGAAGGCCCGGTTTACTTGCAATCGATGAATAAGCTCCGCTCCTAGATCTTGCGGATCGAAAGCTCTGGTGAGCATTTCGGGATCTTGCGCGACTTGCCACCGGACAAAAGGCAACACGTAATAGAAATGCACCAGACTCCAGATGACTTCAGCAAGGGATACGAGCAAGAACGCGCCCACCACAATGCCCACGGCGAGCCGGGTGCGAAGCGCGTTAGCCGCCAACACAAAAACACAGGCGTACCCCGCCCAATAGATGAGATTCCGGTAGGTCGCGTTGAGTTCGACGGTGGCGATGATTCCCACTGCCGACACGAGCAGGAATCCGGTCAACAGCATTGTGGGAGTCACTGCGTCAAAACGGCCGTTCCGCACTATGAGG
>PUMX01000406.1 GCA_003552485.1 Candidatus Hydrogenedentota bacterium | reverse complement strand
AATTCCTTTTCAAGGTGATGGTCGCCAGGCAATTGCCAATCTGCGTTGAGTTCATCATGGAGACGGTGCAATTCCTCGCCTTTCAAAGGCGGAACGCCTCCCGAACAAGGTACGCACTGTTTCTTAGCCAATTCTGCTGTCGCCATTGTGAGCCTCCTTTCCGGAGCATTAAATGGAACACGCGCAGCCGCTCAAACATCAAACACGGGTTGCGGCCGCGTGCGCCAGATGTTCAGATCGCCGTCTGAATTCAGAGTTAAGCTACCAAACCGCAACGTGTAAGGCTCTTCGCCGAAGGGGAAATAGGTGATGGTCACTTCCTCGATATCCCATTCGCCTTCGTCGGGACCGCACAGCGCCAGCGTGTGGGGAAAGCTGTCCGGCGTTCCCGTGGCCTCGAAGGTTTCGCCGGGCCCAAACCCGCCCGAAAACTCGTCGAATTCGAGCGTGAATCCATTGATGACATAGCGCGGCATCCGATTCGGCCCGCGCTCGCCGGTCTTCACCCGAATCTGAAAGGACTTCAGCCTAGGCATTAGCGCTCATCCCCGGCGGCAACTCTCTAAAGAACGGATTATCGCCCGCGGCGTGATCCGTCACGTCAAGGATTGCGCCAATGCCGGGCACGGCCTCGCGAAACACCTGATGGATCCCTTGTTTCAACGTAATGGCCGACGCCGCGCACCCTTGGCAGCCGCCCATCATGTGAATGTACACGGTGTTGCCTTCGACACGGTCCAGCGCTATGGCGCCGCCATGCGCGGCAATGCCCGGATTAATCATCGTTTCGATGACGCGTTCAAGTTCCTCTTTGATTTCTTGCTCGGATGGCAGCCCCTCGAAGAACGTCTCGTTCACGACCGACTCGCCGCTTTCGAGATGCTCGCGAATGCGGGCGCCAATGGCCCGGGCGGTCTCCTCCCAGTCCTCACGGATCATGGGATCGCGCGTCACAGCCACATTCATGCCGTGAATCAGCACGCTGTTGACGCCGCGGACTTCGAAAATGCTTTCAGCCAAAGGCGAACGTCCCGCCGCCATGTCGGCATAAGGAAACCAGGCGGAGTAGCCATCTAGCACGGGGCGATCCACCATGAATATGCACGAGTAGAAATCCCCGCCGACCCTAGCCTTAATGCGAATCCCCTGGCCTCCGCTGCTGTTCGCCTCTTCTTCCGGAAACGGAGGCGGCTCAATGAGCTTTCGGGGCGCCCGGGGCTCGGGCGCATCCGTCTCGGTGTGGTTTGGTTCAACGGGATTCAAACGGCCGAAACGCTCGTTTTCCGCCCTGTTTATGTCTGTCGAGGGCGCCGTGGATGCTTGGCTCGGAGCGGGGCCGCTGGCCGCTCTTTTGAACACTTTTGCAAACCATGATGGCATAAGATACTGCTCCGTAATGCTTTTTCGTTTTCGGGAGGCGCAGTCGCCGCGTTTCCAATTTGCCCCCGGCGAAGTGGTGTATTCTTTATCTTCCCGCGTAATAGAGGTGACGCACGCTGGCCCGAAATTATTCCCGCCAGCCCACTATACCGCGCCATACGGCGCGAATCGCGTTCAGCTTTGCCGAAATCGGCGGGCAAGGTCGGCAAAGCGGGCATGCCGGATGCGCACATGCTCCGCGAAAGCCTCCGCCCAGAACTGCTGCTGGGCTGCTTCGGCCTCCTCGGTCTCGAGGGCGCGGCGGATGCGTTGCGCGGCGTCGGAATCGATCCAGTCCTCGGGCGGCGCCTCGCCGTGCAGGCGTTCGTAGGCAGCCGCCGCCTCTTCCTTGGAAACAGACACGCCAGCTCGATCGGCAATCTCATCCTCAAGCTTTTCGCGCAACAAATCACGCTTGGCCTGTTCTCTGGTCGCGGCGGGCGATAGCGTTTCGAACCGCGCCTCCGCCTCCGCGAGATACCTCTTGGTCTCTTCGACGCCCTGCTCCTCGAACTCGCGCACCTGGCGCCGCCAACCCTCGCGCGTAAGGAAATCGCTGACATGCTCCTCGTAGGCGGCTTCCGGGTCATCGCGGTGCGCAAGCCAAGCCTGCGCCGCAATGATGACTTGCCTCTCTCGTTCGAGGGATTCGGCCACTTGTTGCGCCGCGGGCGCACGCGCTCTCATTCGCCGTGCCCGCTCTTCGACGGCGTCTTCGTCAACTGACAGGCCCCATTTGTCCGCGTAATGAGCTTTTAGGCGTTCGCGGATGAGCCCTTCAAGTTTCCGATGTTCCAGCGTCACCCGCATTCCAGCCAAGGCGGGCTCATCGGCGTCAAAATCGCCGTCAACGGGCTCGCGGATGGCGCCGTAGGTTACGGATTCCTCAAGGATTTCAGCGATCACCGTATCGTCGTCCGGCGGCTCGCCCCATTCCGGTTCATCTCCGGGCGCCGGTGGCGTCCCTTCCTCTTCGGGCATCACCGGAGGCGGTGGCTCTTCCGGCAGTTGGGCTGGCGCCGCAACGCTCACCACGAAAAAAAGGCATCCCGCAATAACATGGACATGGCGCAGGCCGTTTGGCATAACGAACAATCCTTAACCGCTTGCACAACTGCGCGTTACGAGTCTGGCTCCATAAAAGACAGTATATCAAAGCCCAGCTGGTCCACGATATGCCCGGCTAATTCCTCGGTCGCCGGTCAGCGGGGCCCTGCATTTCAGAAGCCCTTCACAACCCGTCATCAAAGGCGATCCGTGTGGTCGCCGGACGATTCAGCCCGCAACAGCAGCGCCTTACCGGGGGCGGTTAGGTTATCTATAAGCCGCGGGAAATTATCGGTAAGGGAAAAGGGACAATCTGCCGACAATAGACGTGGATGGCGTTTCGTAAGAAGGCTCATCCTCGGATCCCCATATGGCGATCGGCGATAATCTCTTGACTTCACGGGTCATTTCTTGCAGCATTCATAGTAGGATTCGCAATACAACACGAGGTGGATGTGACGGGAACCATACTCAAGCAAGCATTAGTGGTCACGGGGGTGAGCGGCACATTTGCCGTGATGGTTTGGTGGGGTCTGGCCTCGGGCGCGATCATTGGAGCGCCCCAGCAATCGGATGCGTCAAAGCCGCCAGTGCAAACGGCGCCCGAGACTCCCGTGGGCAACGTCGCGTTGCGTTACGCCACGGCAGTCCAACAAGGCAACTGCCATGAGGTGCTGCGTCAGACCCTTTGGATAAACGAACGCTTGAACCGGGTCCGCCGGGAATCCGGGGAAGAAGCGGCCGATGAGGTTCGCGAAGAACTGTGCGCGCGTGTTCAAAAGCGATCCGTTGAACATAATGTGTTACGGCTGGAAGGCGTCAAGGACCAATACATTTTCGCACCGGGAGCGCAGTTCGAGTTGGTTCAAATCGACGAGGGCGCGCCCGACTTGGAACGGCCAGTCAAGGAGCGAACCTGGATTCGGGTGACATATCCATACCGGGAACGCGCGTTACGCGATATGGCGGGCAATCCCATCCGCGCACTAACGGTGGGCGTGAACATCTCGCATGATGGTTACGTGCTCAAGGCTGGCGTCATCGGCAATTTGCAGATTGATCGCACGACGGTCTGTTTCGATTGGGAAAGGCTGGAAGGAGGTTAAGGTAATGCCCATGGCCCGGTGTCCGCGGTGCTCAAAGCTCTTTAGCAAGACTCACGCGCAAGTTTGCGCGCGCTGTGAACCTGCCGAAGAAGAAGACTACGAAACGGTTCGCAGTTACCTTGCAAAACACCCTAACAAGACCACGGAACAAGTAGCAAAGAACACGGGCGTCGACAAGCAATGCGTGCTTCGGCTTGTGTCCGATGGCCGCATCAAGAACATGGCGGCAGGCGAAGGGGTTTGGTGCGGCCGTTGCGGCGCGCCTGCGATCAGTACAAGCAAACGCCTCTGCGAAGCTTGCCTGAAGAAACTTAACAGCGAATTGTTGGCCCAGCAATCGCAGGTCACGCTTCCCAATAAGGAAGCCGTCCGGTTAGATCAGCGCGCCCATTCTTCCAGCCCTCCGCCGTCCAACGATAACCCGGCGGACACGGGCCGGCGCTTGAGAGAGGTCATCGACGACAAACGGCGGCGCTGATTCTTTGTGTAGCACGCTTTTAAGGTAGCGGCGCACGCCCGCCACCTAGTATACTGTGCGTGCGCAAGAACGAGCGTGCGCATGAACGAGACAGCGCCGCTCGATTATTGCCCGGCATGCGGACAATCTGGACATGCCCCCGTGGTAAGGAACGGGGAAGCGTTCTGTTGCCGCGACTAATCCGGATGAATTCTCATGAGCACGCGCAACAAGATTGGCGCCGTCATCCTAGTCGTGTTGTTTGTGTTGTTGGGTGTGGTGTTGCTGTGGGTAACTCCCCGGTCCGACGGCCCCGGTCACGATCCCGGCGACAGCCCTATCATCCAGCAACGCATTCACCATCTCGAACAACGCCAAGACTGAGCCGAATAATATGCAAGGATATCCTACCCACGGGCGCAGACCGCCGCTGAAGCTACTGACCGCGGCTGTGTTGGCGCTGGCCCTGGCCGCGCCAGTATGGACGGCGTCGGCAACTACTTTTAACATCGAGGGGGTGTCCCAACCCGTTTCCCCGCCCACGGCGACGTTCGACGGCCGGGAATACGTGGCCTTGGGGCCGTTGGCGGCCGCCGCAGGCGGAGATGTGACGGGCCGCGGCTTTCAGGCGACGGTTCGTATAGGAGACAACACTGCCCGGCTTAGAACCGGGGACACCGAGGTAACCAGTCCGCGTGGCTGGTTCACCCTGCGCCGCAAATTGGAAGTGCAGGGTGGCCGAGCTTACATCGCTGTCGAGGACGTGGCCCCGTTTTTCCGTCGGGCCTTTGCAATGGACGTTCGCGCCGTTGACCACGCTGCCGCTATACAGGCTGAGGCCCCCACCGACGCGGATCCCGAACTCGCCCCCTTGAGAGTCGATGAGACCGGACCCGGCGCCGACGAACCAGAGCTGCATGAGCAGGAGCTGCGCGACCTCGAGTTCGACGAGCCCTCTCCCGATTTACCCCGGCTTTTCGAGGAGCGGCCGCCTGAGCCTGAGCGGCCTTTCACCATTGTGCTGGACCCAGGGCACGGCGGTTCCGACTATGGCGGCGTTGGGCCTTCGGGGCTGAGCGAAAAGGAGGCGGTCCTCGCCGTGGCCCATGAAGTCAGGGCCCGTCTCGAGGACACGCCCGGCGTCAGAGTGGTGCTGACGCGAGATGATGATCACAGCGTCTCGACCGGAGAGCGGCAGCGTATTGCCCAGCGTGAAAATGCGAATCTGGTTATTAGCATTCACGCCGGCGCGCTAAACAGCAGCCAAGCGCGAGGCCACGCCGTCTATTATCACCAAGCGGACGGCGCCGGCCAGAGCGAACCCGTCAGGCGCGGCAGCGCGGCTCTGCGCGCTCAGCAGCGCACGCAGGCGGCGCAGAGTCAAATCTTGGGCGAGACGATCGCCGGGGCCTTGGCCAACGCCACTGGAGAGGCGGCGCCGGAAGTGCGTGGTCTTCCGTGTCGATTGCTGGCTGGCTTGACGATCCCCTCCGTGCTGATCGAGTTGGGAAACATAAACAGCGCCGAAGGCGAAGCCATGCTGGGCGCGGAAGACTTCCGCGCGGAAGCGGCCTCGGCCATCGCGGCGGGCGCAGAAGACTTTCGTGGCCAATGAACGGATGGAGGCGCGCGGCAGGTGAGTAACAGGGAACGGGGTTCTCTTTTGCGGCGAGGGTTGATGATGGCGTGGGGCATGTTTACGCTCTTCCTGGTTTTCGCCCTCGCATTCCTCGTGTATGAACTGCTGAATCAGGGCCAGGCGCCCTTCTCGTTCGCCGAACACCCCTTTATCGCGGACGATGAGGACTACGTGGCCCCGGAAGCCGTTCGCACGCGCGAAGTGCCCTTGTTTTTCGCTGTGACTGACGAACCCGCGCTGCGCGCAGAACGCCGGAGCATCGAGCAGGGCGAGAGCACGGTCGAGAACAGCCGCCGGGTCATTGACGCTCTCGCCAGCGGCCCCGAGTCCGATTTGGCTCCCGTGCTTCCAGAGCAGACGCAGGTGCGCGGGTTGTATCTGCTGGAGGACGGAGAATTGGTCGTGGACCTGTCCCGGGAGGCGTTTCAAGACAATGCTCGTTCCACCACCGCAGAGGCGCTCATGGTGTACTCATTGGTCAACACCTTGACCCAAGCCGGAGTCCAGGGCCAAGAGGGGGCAGTGCGGCAAGTGCGTTTCCTACTCGAAGGGGCGCCGCCGCATGAATCACTGGCGACGCACATGGATCTGGGCCAACCCGTCAGACCCGACCCGAGTTGGAATAACCCAAACTGAACGGCCATGGCTTTGCGGTAAGCGCAGGGGCGCCGTGCGCGTGCGACTGCATAAAGGATGCGAGCAGATTTTGTTGTGTAATTCCACAATTCACGCGGTACATGCATGACCGATCGCGCGGAGGCCATTGGCATTTTCGACTCGGGCATGGGGGGGCTCACGGTACTGCGCGCGATTCGCGAGCGTTTGCCCAGCGAGCCATTGCTATACTTGGGCGATACGGCGCGCGTGCCATATGGCTCGAAATCCGCGGCGACAGTGGAGCGTTATGCACAAGCCTGCGCCGGGGTTCTTGTCAAACAGGGCGTGAAGCTGTTGGTGGTCGCTTGCAACACCGCGTCAGCCTATGCCTTGCCCTGTTTGCGCGCGGAACTTGACGCGCCTGTGCTGGGTGTTATTGAGCCGGGCGCGCAGGCGGCGGCCAGCCAAACCCGGAACGGCCGCGTAGGCGTTATTGGCACCGCAGCCACAATAGGCAGCGGCGCCTACCAGGAGGCGCTACTGAGAGTGAACGAAGACCTGCGGGTAGTGGCGCAACACTGTCCGCTTTTTGTGCCCTTGGCCGAAGAAGGCTGGACCGACGGCCCTGTGCCGCGACAGGTGGCCAGCCACTATCTCGCTTCGATGCGCCAAGCTGAGGTGGATACACTGGTTTTGGGGTGTACACATTATCCTTTGCTGAAGACAGTTATTGGGGAAGTTATGGGAGACAGCGTGACGCTTATTGACAGCGCCGAGGCCACGTCGGCCGTGGTAGCGGAAGTGCTCGGGGGCGCCGGTCTGGTTGCGCCCGAGGGAGAAACGGCTCGGCAGCGCTTTCTGGTTACTGACAGTCCGCAGCGCTTCGCCGAAGCGGGCGCGCGCTTTCTGGGTCATGAACTCCGTGAAGTAGAATGGGTGGATTTCTCATGATGGAAGAAGGTTCCGGCGCAGGCCGCAGAGAACCTCGTGGCAGAGAAGCCGAGGGTAAGGTCCCAACAGATAAGCCAGCCCCACCCGTGGCTTGGGGAAGAATCCTATTTGCCTACGGCGTTGCGGCGTTGTGCGGGCTGGCCGCGTTGGGCCTGGCCGCCTATTTTCTGCACACGCGGCCGCTGGACCTCGTCCCCGCGTCGAATCAGGTTCACGCCGAATTAGAGCGTGCGCTGATCGCCCACGGGCTACCGCCCGACTCGGTTACGCCATTGAGCGTCGAGCGTCAAACGGATGAACGCGCCTATTGGGATTATGCGGTGTATGAAGCCGAAGCGCCGCAAGCGCTGAATATGGACGATCTTCGGTATTACCTCATACGCGAACTGACAGTGCGCGACATAGCGGTCTACGAGGAAGCTGGAGAAGCACCGGAGGAAACGATACTCCGGCTGAGTTTCGGCGGCCGCGAGGTCGCGTTGGCGCGATTGCAAAGCGCCGCGCCGCCTGAACCGGACCCCCGCCGGGACAGTCCCTGCGCCGATCTGGCGGCTGCAACCGCTGACGCCCTTTCCCAAACCGAAGCCCCGCTTCGGCTCACCGGCCGCCATGATCCTCCGCCAGAGTTGTTGGCGGAGGAGGATTGCGCGCCCCATGTTTTCGAAGGCGTACTCGAAGAAGATATGGACACGGCCCTGTTGATCGAGCATCTTGCGGAAACCTTGGCGCCGTTTGGCGCGCGCGTGTACGGCGTGTCGCACGGTCATCCGCTGACCGTCTCCATTATGGCGATGCGGGACGGCTGCGAATGCATCCGCATTGAATTGGAGCCCTCGCCGGAGCTTAGGGAGCAACTCGACACCGGCGTGGTCCCGGAACCGTCGGCGCCGGACGATACACCGCCTGAAGCAGAAGCCTACGTGGAGCCGGCGCCCGAAGCTGATCGGCGGGATCCCGATGGCCCCATATACGCTGCGATCATCGTGGATGACGGCGGTTACGGCGGGAGCCGAACTGAGGCCATCCTGCAACTGGACGCGCCCCTGACGCTGGCCATACTCCCCTACACGCCCGAGGCGCGCAGTCTTGCGGAACGGGCGGCCGAACGCGGTTTCGAAGTGATGCTTCACATGCCCATGCAGGCGAACGACGAGAATGTGCATTATCCCAACGAACTCCGAGTGGACATGAAGAGCGAGGAAGTGGCTCGGTATATTGAAGAAGCCTTGGCCGAAACCCCCGGCGCGAAGGGAATCAATAACCATATGGGATCCCGGTTCACCTCGGATCCCGAGGCCATGCACCGACTGTTCGCCGCCCTCGAAGACACCAATTACTACTTCGTCGACAGCATGACCACCCCAGACAGCGTTGCTCACAAGCTCGCGAGCGAGCTTGGGATTCCCACAGCGCGGCGTCACGTGTTTCTCGATCATGACCCCGAACCGGAGAAAATCCGTGAGGCGTTTGAACACTTCATCGACCGATGCAAACGCCAAGGCCAGGCCATCGCCATAGGGCACTTCCATACCCCGTTCGCGGATATGGCCGGCGAATTGCTCGAACGGCTTGAAGAGGAGGGCGTCACGTTGGCGCATGTCTCGGAGCTGGTGCGCTGATGAGCCGGATCCTTGGTATTGAGACCTCGTGCGACGAAACCGGCGTGGCCGTTGTCGAGGATGGCCGCCACATACTTGCCAACAAGCTCGCATCTCAAGCCAGCGAGCATGCTTTGTTCGGCGGCGTCGTGCCCGAAATCGCGTCGCGGCGTCACACCGAGGTTATATCGCAACTTACTGGCGAGGTTCTCGCGGAGTGCGGCGACAATATTGACGCGGTGGCGGCGACATACGGACCCGGCCTCATGGGGTCCTTGCTCGTCGGAGTGAATTTCGCCAAAGCGTTCGCATACGCCCGCAAACTGCCATATGTGCCTGTCCATCATCTTGAAGGGCACGTATTCTCGGTGTTCCTCACTGACGAGCCCCCCGCGTTTCCGTTCCTAACCCTAATCGTAAGTGGAGGGCACACGTGCCTGGTCGCGTGCCGGAAGCCCCACGAATATGAACTGTTGGGCGCGACCCGCGATGACGCTGTGGGCGAATCGTTCGACAAAGTGGCCCGTCTCCTCGAGCTGCCGTATCCCGGCGGGCCGTCAATCCAGAAGGCGGCGGAGTCCGGGGATCCCGAGGCCTTCATGTTCCCGCGCGGCATGGGGAGCGACGATTCCCTGGATTTTAGCTACAGTGGGCTGAAGACCGCGGTGCTGTATGCGTTGCGCCAAGAGAATGGTTGGAATGTGGCGGATATCGCCGCCAGTTTTCAGGCAGCCGCCATCGATTTGCTGCTCATCAAGGTGAAGAGAGCATTAAAGGAAACGCGATTGCCCGCGCTCGTTGCGGCCGGCGGCGTGGCGGCGAACCGCCTGTTGCGGGAGCGTTTGACGGCGGAAATCGGCGAACCCGTGCATGTACCGCCGCTCAGTCTGTGTGTCGATAACGGCGCCATGATCGCGGCGGCGGGCGCCTCCCGTTGGGCGCACGGGTATACCGCGGGCCTATCGAGCTCGGCCTGTGCCACGATTCCGCTGACGTGACGCTTCAAGGCGTCGGCAAACCAGCGCGATTTCATGGTACCATCAAAAAGTGGTGGTTCCAGCGTCGGCGCTGGGGACTGAATATTGGGGATGGGGTCCGCCCGCCGCGGAAAAGGGGATGAGTCATCATGGATAGTACCAGCACTTTGCTCGAAGCCCTTATGGAAGGCGCGCTGGAGCGCGACGCCTCCGACATTCACCTCAAAGTGGGCAGCCCGCCCCTGTATCGTATCGACGGCGTATTGCATCCCGTCTGCAAAGCTGTGCTTACCGCCGAGGATCTCGATGAACTGCTGAGCATTGTCGCCGAACCTGACGAGATCGAGCGATACAAGCGCTTGCTGGAACTCGACACCTCATTCACGTTTAGTGACCGTGCGCGTTTTCGCGTCAATGTCTGCCGCGACGACGGCGACACCCGGATCGTCATGCGGACAGTGCCCATGGAGATCGAGCCGCTTGAATCGCTGCGCCTGCCCGTCGTGCTCGCAAAGATCTGTCAGCACCAGAATGGCTTGGTGCTGGTTACCGGCCCCACGGGCAGCGGGAAATCGACGACCCTTGCCGCCATGGTCGACGAAATCAACCGGACTCGCGCGGTGCATATTGTAACCATAGAAGACCCCATGGAATTTGTGCACAAGGACCAGATGTCCATTGTCACCCAGCGCGAAGTCGGGCATGATACCCTGTCCTTCGCCAACGCGTTGCGCGCCGCCCTGCGTCAAGACCCCGACGTGATACTTATCGGCGAGATGCGCGACGCCGAAACCGTTCAGACCGCCCTCTCGTCGGCGGAAACCGGGCACTTGGTATTCTCCACCCTGCATACCGTGGATGCTGTCGAAACGCTCAACCGCATCATCGACTTTTTCGAGCCTCACCAGCAGACGCAGATCCGCAAACAACTGGCAAGCGTACTGCGCGCCGTGTGTTCGCAGCGCCTCGTCCCCCTACAAAAAGGGAGCGGGCGCGTCGTGGCGACCGAAATCCTCACAGGCAACCGGACGGTGCGCGAGTTTATCGAGCAAGGCAAGAGTTTCCGGGATATTGTGAAGCTCATCGAGGATGGGGCCGACCAGTATGGGATGCAGACCTTTGACCAGGCCTTGTACAACCTCTACAAACAAGAATGGATCAGCGCGCAGACCGCGTTGGTACACGCCACCAGCCCGCGCGACCTCAAACTGCGGATTCAAGGATTGCGCACCAATTGAGCCTCGCCCGCCGCAAACCGCCGGAAAGGGTTACAGGCGAATGCGGCCATCCAATGCGTGGGCGAGAGTAGCGTCATCCGCGTACTCGAGCCCGCCCCCCATCGGCACGCCATGGGCAATGCGCGATACGGCAACTCCACGGCTGTTGAGTTGTTTGGCCAGATAAAGGGCCGTCGCCTCGCCTTCGGCGGTGGCGTTGGTGGCCAGGATGACTTCGTTCACGCCGCCCGCTTCAACGCGCGCAAGCAAACGCGCAACGGTAAGCTCGTCGGGCCCCACGCCGTCCAGGGGATTCAAGGCGCCATGCAGCACGTGATAGACCCCCTTAAATCCGCCCCCTTTTTCAATGGCCATGGTTCCCGACGGCCGTTCAACGACGCAAATAGCGCCATGATCACGGCGAGGATTTGCGCAAATCGGGCAGGGATCGCCCTCGGTCAGGTCGCAGCAAATGGAACAGCGGGCAATGCGCGATCGCGCCTCGCGAATGGCTTCGCTGAGCTGCTCGGCTTCTTCGGCGGGCGCGCTCAACAAATGCAGGGCGAGACGTT
>PUMX01000568.1 GCA_003552485.1 Candidatus Hydrogenedentota bacterium | reverse complement strand
TCAGCAATGTAAACGCCTTGGGCCGGCACGGCGCTGTGCAAAGGGCGGACATTGGCGGTGGGGAAGCCGAGCTCGCCCCCGATATTTCGGCCGGGCGCGACCTCGCCCTGAAGGGAGTAGGGACGTCCCAACAACCGGGCGGCTTGACCGAGATCGCCGGCCAGAATGCGTTCGCGAACCAGGGTGCTGCTCACTCGTTCCCCGTCGACGAGCAACGGAGGAACCTCTTCGACTTCAAAACCATAACAGGGCGCAACCTCCCGCAAGTACTCGTAATCGCCCTTCGCGTCTTTCCCGAAGCAGAAGTCGTGCCCCACCACAATCTCTTGAGCGTGACAGCGGCTCAAGAGCACCTCTTCGATAAAGGTCTGCGGGGCGAGATTGGCGGTCTCGCGGTCAAATGGCAGGATCAAAACCGCGTCAACGCCATAAGCTCCCAACAGCGCGAATTTCTTGGCCGGCGTCGTGAGGAGGTTCGGCGCTTGTTGGGGCGCGAAGTACTCCCGCGGGTGCGGCAGCATGGTGAGCGCGACGGCTGTGCCATTGTGGGCGCTGGCCCGTTGAATGACGCGGTCAAGGATGCGTTGGTGGCCCAAGTGAACCCCATCGAAACTGCCGATGGTCAGCACCACATGAGGCCAATCGGCCTCATGCGCGCGGACATCCTCGATAATGGTCATTTCCGGCCACACACGACGCGTTTGGGGCGGATAAGCGAACCCATGGGACCGGGTTCGGCCGCTTCGCCCACGGCCAACAGCTCGCCAGACTCGGTCTTGATCTGTACCCAGCCCGGTGACGTCACACCCTCGCTCTTCAAATCATGGGGACCTAGCGGACCACCGTTTACGACGGCGCGTTCGCTACTTCGACGAACAACAACGGCCGGCAAGTCCAACGCCTTCGCCATGGGTAACAGGCGCTCGCGCACGTCGTCCCTCGTCTGGAACTCCGCGGCAGGCGCGGCGTTATCCACGCAATGATGACCAACCCAGGTGCGGCGTAGCTGAGCAAGGGTGGCGCCGCATCCAATCTGTTCGCCAACATCGTGAGCCAAGGCGCGGGCGTAGGCGCCGCGGGCGCAACGCAGCCGAAAATGCACCTCGGGCGCTTCAAACGCGAGGACCTCGAACTCGTGAATGGTTACGCGGCGGGGTTGCCGTTCGACGGTTTCGCCTTTACGCGCCAAGGCGTACAGGCGTTTACCTCCAACTTTCACCGCGCTGACCATGGGCGGTAACTGATCGATCTCGCCAAGGAAGCTGTTGAACACCTCTTGTATTGCTTCAGCGGTAAGATCAGGAACGGGCCGCTCCGCGACGACTTCACCTTCTGTGTCAAAAGAATCAGTCGTTACACCGAGGCGCATCGAGCCCTCATAGACCTTATCGAGATTGGTCAGGAATTCGGACAAGCGCGTGGCCTGGCCCAAGCAAAGGATGAGCAGTCCCGTAGCGTTCGGATCCAGCGTGCCGGTATGGCCTACGCGGCGCATTCCCGCCGCCTTCCGAATCATATTCACCACGTCATGGGAGGTATGGCCAACGGGTTTATCTACCAGTAAGACGCCTTTCATTGGCCATCTCCTCCTATTTCGTTCTCTAGCCGCTCCAACACGGCTTGGCGGGCCTGTTCGAGCGGCTGATTGATAGTGGCGCCAGCGGCCAAGGCGTGTCCACCCCCATTGAACTGACCAAGGAACGCGGCGGAATTGAACCCTTCGCGGGAACGGAAACTGACTTTGGTGGTATGGGCATCGACTTCGCGGAACAGAATGGCGACCTGCACGCCCTCGACGCTGCGCAGATAGTTGATGATGCCCTCGGTGTCTTCACTGAGCGCGCCCGAATCCCGCATGTCAGCCTGCGATGCGGTCGTATGCGCGATGCGGCCATTGGCGCTGAAGGCGGCCCGGCTTAAGCAACGCCGCAGCAGATGAAACTTGGATGCGGACATGCCGTCGAACACCTGCTCGGCAATCCCGGCGGCGTCAATCCCGCACTCGAGCAAGGCCGCGGCGGTCCGGTGTGTGCGGGCCGTGGTGTTGCTGAACCGAAAGCCGCCGGTGTCCGTGATGATGGCGACATACAGGCTTTCGGCGGCAGGGGTTGGATCGACGTCGGCTTCGGCGAACAAGTCCCACACAAGCTCGCCGGTGGCCGCATACGTGGCGTCTGAGACGTTGTAATGGCCGCAAGGGGTTTCTTCAATGTGATGATCCAACACGACGATCTGGTGTTCGCGCCTGATATGAGAGGCGACGGCGCCGAGGCGATCAAGCCTGCCTGTATCTACAATAACGGCCGTATCAAACTCAGGCATACCCACCGAGGGTTGGTGGATTCGGTCAGCGCCGGCTATCCCCTCGTACTGGTGAGGAACCCCATCCTGATTGATCAGGTGAATGGCCTCCTTGCCCAAGCCGCGCAACAGATGATACGTGGCGACCATGCTGCCGATAGCGTCGCCGTCGGGATGAACATGGCTGGTGATCAGGAACG
>PUMX01000011.1 GCA_003552485.1 Candidatus Hydrogenedentota bacterium | reverse complement strand
CGGCAAGTCGCTTTTTCAATACCACGCCGAAAAAATTCGCAACCTTCAGCAGCGCTACGGATGCGCGCTGCCCTGGTACATCATGGTTAGTGAAGCCAACGAGGCCGCGACCCGCAACTTCTTTAAGGAACATGAATATTTTCGTCTCGCGCCTTCTGACGTGATCTTCTTCACGCAGGACATGGTCCCCTGCGTTGATGAGGCGGGCTATTTCGTACTGGACCAACCGCACCGGCTCGCGCGCAGCCCAAACGGCCACGGCGGTTGCATTCCGGCGCTGGTCGAGCGCGGCGTCACGCGCCACGCCCGCGAGCGTGGGGTCGATCTACTTTGTTACTTCCAAGTGGACAATTGGGCGCTGAGAGTGGCCGACCCCTATTTTATTGGACACCACGTGCTGCGTGACGCGCAGATGTCGTCGAAAGCGCACCGCAAGCAGCACGTGCGGGAGAGTGTCGGCGTGCACTGTTTGTGCGGCGGCGAGCACCGTATCATCGAGTATTCGGAGCTGGACCGCTACCCGCAACTGCTCGAGACAGACGCGCAGGGACGGCCCCTGTTTTTCGCCGGCAACCCGGCCATCCACATTCTATCGCTCGATTTTGTCGAAGAGGTATACCGCGATTACCAGCAATTCCCCTGGCACCGCGCTCACAAGAAGATTCCCTACATCAATGAGCATGGCGAGCGGGTAAAGCCGGACCGGCCCAACGGATACAAGTTCGAAACGTTCATCTTCGACGCGTTACGGCTCGTCAATCACCAACCTGTTGTGCTCGAGATCCGCAAAGAAGGCGAATACACGCCAATCAAGCAGCTCGAAGGCCCCAACAGCGTCGCCGAAGCGCGGAGGCTGCGCAACCGGTGGTGGGGCGGCTGGCTCGAAGCCGCGGGCGTCGAGATCCCTAAGACGCCTGAGGGAGACGTCGTTCACGATATCGAGATTAGCCCGCAATTCGCCCAGAGCAAAGAGGAGTTTCTGGCGAAAACAACCGAGCTGCCCGAAAAGCTCACGGGCCCCCTCGTCATCGAGGCTGACGGCGCCATCAACCTTCACGAACCCGCGGAAAAGACCGCCTAAGCCGCCGGCATTGTCCTTGCCGCAGCCTGTTCAGCCGCGGCAAGGACACCTGGAGCGATCATCGCGCAGGAATCGGCGCGAATTCGTTACTCTGGCAGGAGTTCCGAGTAGATATGCCCGCCTTCGTGCAAGACAAAACCGCCGGCGTTCATCGGAAACGCGCCGCCCACAGGGAACGCCAGATCCTCTTCTTCAAAGACCCACGTCCCCCCCGGACCGGAACCGCCGGTGGGCCAGCGCTCGAACTCGACGTGCCCGTCCATATAGAGGAGGTTCGAACCGCCGGGCGTGTGGTTAAAGTGCGCGGGATTGTCGCACACGATATCCCAAACAAGGGGTATGTCCGACTGCGCGACGGCGCCGCTCGCCGGATTATTGATATCGGTTATGAGAAACCGCTCAACGCCTTCGCGTACACGCAAAATGGCGTCGCCGCCCGCTGTGCCCGATCCGGGCGCTACCACGGGCCAGTCTTTGTCAGCCGCAGTGGGATCGGCAAGAATGCGGGTAGCCAAACCCTCGCTCTCGTCCATCACATTGTCCCATAACTGGTCTATCTGCTCCGGCCTCGCAGTCATGGCGTCATTGATGACATAGCCCGTGTACGTGTAGGGGTAATCCCCCACCTCGCAAGGCTGGACGACGCCGTCTTGACTCCCTTCGCCATCTGGTCCCTCCCATTCCCGCCAGAACGGACTGGGCGTGTCGCCTTCGTCCCAACGGCGCACGGCGTCGGAGGCGCCCTGCGCACTCGGGCAAATGAGCGCATTGAAATCCGTGAGGTATTCGGGATACACCGATTCCGGGTTGAACAACTGCTCCATGGCCCGCACGGAACCGTCGCAGCCCACCGTCTTCATAGGCGGATAAAGCTCACCACGCGATTCATTGGCGTACATTTTCAGCATCAAACCCATCTGCCTGAGGTTGTTGGCGCACGACGCACGACGCGCCGCCTCGCGCGCACGCGCCAGCGCGGGCAACAGAATGGCCGCCAGTATGCCAATAATCGCGATCACTACAAGCAATTCAATGAGCGTGAAACCCTTCTTGCGCATATTGTTCTCCCGTCCGGGCCGGATTCTTGGGTCCGCGGCCCATTACCTAATGTAACAAGCGTCCAGAGCGGCGAAGTCTAGCCGAACCCTCACACTATTGTCAAGCATCCTGATCTATTGTTTTATATGTCCAATCCTTGTCATGTATCTAATCTTTTGTCGCCCAAAAACCAGAAACCATAGGCGCATGCAGTCGGGTGGGGCCGGGGCGGCCAGCGGGTCGCTCCGCATTTTCCAACCATAAGTGGCTTGAAAAACCCTCAAACGGTCCATTGTGACAGGCGGGGTATTTTGCGCCTACCGCCCTGCTATATGGGTGACGTAGCGCACAACCGGCTCTGGGCGCCGCCCCTCCACTTGAAGGTTTTCGCGATACCTGCT
>PUMX01000494.1 GCA_003552485.1 Candidatus Hydrogenedentota bacterium | reverse complement strand
CCGGCTCGAGGACTACGACGCGGCGATTCGTGAGTACGAACGGCTGCGCGAGAATCACTCGCAAAGCCACCTGATCCCTCACGGGATGTACAATCAAGCTGCGGCGCATAACCGGCTGGGTCAACGTGATCAGGCTGTCGCTCTACTCGAAGAGTTGGCGGACCGATACCCCGGCACACAGGCGGGGGACAGCGCCCGCGAGCAGTTGCGGCAAATGGGACAAAGCTGAGCGGTCTTGCTAGCTTGACCGTGTGAGGCAGGGTGTTTTGTGTTCAAAACGCGCGGGAGCGGCCTTGGGCCGTCAACCGCGCGTTCGCTTTTTGTTCAAACAAACTTGGCATCCGCCGCCTGTGCTCCGCGCGCCAGAAATGTTTTCCCTTCGACGGGCGCGCGCCGCAGCGTGATTTGTACCCCACCTTGGGAATCCTTTTGACAACGCTCGGCGGCGCCTACTGACGCTGATGCGGAGAGGTTTGAAGGCCCGTTGAACGTGGGCGTGTTGCACGCCGGCGACACGTTCGCAATTGACCAAAGGGGCGCGGCCAGGCCGCACCGAAACAAGCGCGCAAGCCCGTTCGGGCCGAGCGCCTAGGGGAGTAGTTGTGACTGAAGAGAAAAGAATTTATCTGGGATTGGATGCGGGCGGCACGAAGACTTTCTGTCTTGTGGGCGATAATACCGGCGCCATACTCGGTTTTGGCAGCGGCGGTTGCGGTAACTACGAGGTGCATGGCGTCGAACCAGCCGCCGTCGAGAATCGGAGGGCCGTCGAGGCTGCACTCGAATCAGCCGGTATTACGCTCGATAACGTGGCAGGTATCGGTATGGGCATCGCCGGCGCCGATTTGCCCGAAGACTATGACATGCTCGAACGGGAGATTTTCGCCTCCCTGTTCGGCGACAAACGCCGGGTGTTCCGCAACGACTCCATGGGCGCGCTGCGCGCGGGAATCCGCGAGCCGCACGGTATCGTTATCGCCTGCGGCACCGGCTGCGTATGCGCCGGCCGTAACCGTCAGAACGAAGAAACGCGCGTGGGCGGTTTGGGCGAAGAGTTCGGCGACATTACCACGGGCGCGGGAATTGGGTACGATGGCCTCCGCGCGGTGTGGCAGTCGCGGGACGGTATTCTCCCCGAAACCAAACTCTCAGGGTTGTTTGTCCAACGCTCGAATTGCGCCGATGTCGACACGCTTTTTCGCAAGGTGTATCATGGGGAAATCAAGCTGCCGGGCCTTGAGCCCATGGCGCCGCTGGTCTTTGAAGCGGCGCGCGCCGGTGACGGGGTAGCCTGTGACATCCTCGAACGAGGCGGGCGTTACCTTGGGGCCATGGTCACTGCGGTAGCTCGGCGTCTCACCATGACTCAGGAGGAATTCTCCGTAGTGATGGCCGGCAGCGTGTTCAAGGGCGTCAGTCCCGTATTGGCCGACGCGATGCGCACGGTGATCCATCGAGAGTGCCCGATGGCCAAGACAGTCCGGCCGGCATTTGAGCCGGTCGTGGGCGCGCTGTTTTTGGGTATGGAACTCGACCACCCCGTGGACGGTCCCATCTATGACCGCGTTACGGAGGGCTTGATCACGGCCGAACAGCGGTTCGGAGTTCGCCTTGTTGCGGAGTGAACATTATCATGAAGTTGCGTGTGAATCAGATTGCCGGATTGGTGATTGCCGGATTGGCGTTACTTATTGCGCTGATCTTTGCAGCTGACCGGCGGACGGCGCCAGAGAGCGAAGACTGGCTGGATGACGTGCGTGAAAGCGCGCGTGAAACCTCCAGAACCGGGTCCGGCTACGAAGGAACGCTACCGCCGGTGGGCAGCGACCCGGACGCTTCCGCGGTTATTGCCGTAGACGAGGACGACATCGACGTGGGGGTAATACCGCGCGACGAAATCACCGAGCTTGAGCTGATGGTGCATAATCAGGGCCGTCGCGAATTGCGTATTCATGACATCAACTTTGACTGTGCAAGCGCGACCGGCCGTCTGCACAACGAGCGCATTCCGCCGGCGGAGTCCACCACCTTACTCGTCGCGCTCAATCCAGAACTCATGGGGGGGTTCGAGTCGGACTGTACGCTCACCCTGTTTTCCAACGATTACCGCCGATCCCAGTTTCCCGTGCGTATTCGTGCGCGCGTCGAACCCGAGTTTACGGTTGAGCCGGCCCAAGTCGATTTCGGCGCGGTGTCAATGGGCGAGTCGGCCGAACGCACGGTGCGCATCCGTCAGCTCGAAGACATACCATTCGAGGTGACTGGCGTTGAACCGCTCGGCGATGCGCCCGGTTTTGAACTCAGTTACGAGCAACTGCCGGAAGATGAGTGGCGGCAGCCGGGGATGAAGGAATACGAGCTGCGGATGCGCATGACGCCGCAACGGCCAGGCAGATTTGCAGGGCGCTTTTTAGTGCACACGTCGCTCGAACGGCTGCCGCAGTGGCGTGGCCAAATCCAAGGCGAGTCCGTCAGATTCTATACGGTGTCCTCGCATCGCCTTAACGTTACCGAACCCCGCT
>PUMX01000384.1 GCA_003552485.1 Candidatus Hydrogenedentota bacterium | reverse complement strand
TTGCAAGTTTGGCGCCAATCGATTGCGCCGCCCTGAGGCTAAGGCGTACAAGTTCCGGGATTCCTAATTTACGGAGCAAAGTGACAAAGGGCAAGCGTCTTTTCCCTTATCGGCCGATACCCCCAATTTTTTGAGCCGGGCCAGCGCTTTTTTCGCCGCCGCGCTTTCACGATCGCCGGCGCAGCAACAGTCGTTTCGCCTTGCTCAGCGCCGCGACGTCCAGCGGTATGTACACGGACTCCGCCACGTATCGCCAGTAGTACGCATTCCCCGCGACGGCCGGCGCGCGCGCGCCGAGCGCAATCAACCAGGGCAGGTCGCGCAGCGCGAAGCGTTTACGCCGCCGTTCAGCGGCGCGGCGCTCGCGCTCGTAATGCAGGTGCGGCTCCACCAGCAGCCGGAGCGCTTCACGGCCCAGCCGTTGCTCGATCGCCCACTCGAACACATGCGACCGCGCTTGCAACTCGTAGCGCTGGTTGAGCGCCTCGTCGCGGAACATGCGGTTTTCGCCGTGCAGCCGATGCACCGCGACAGGCTCCTCGAGCGAGCCCGCCGCGAGCCGGCCCACCGCCGCCATCTTCAGCCACATTGCCGTGTCCTGGCTCATGCGCAGTTCCGGCGGGAACAAGCCCACGCGTTCGAAGAACGCGCGCCGCGCGGTAATCCCGTTCGTGTGAAACGCGCCTTGGGCGGAACCGCGCCCACAAAACGCGGCGAGCAACTCCTCCGGCGCCGGCGCTTCGGAGAACGTGTACATCCGCGCCAGTGGCGACCCACTCGACGCCCATTTATTCTCCCACCAAACCCGCATTTCCTCGGTGTCAAACCGCACGCGCACCGCGTCGTAAACGCCGTCGACCGCCGCGTCCGCCTCCAAAACGCTCAACGCCTTCGTGAAGCGGCTTGCCATAACGAAAGCCTCACTCGGCGCCTGATGGGGTCGGCTTGCCAAAGCAGCGCGTAACCAGCCTAAGCCCCCCCAGGCTCGTCGGTTTACGGGCGAAGGCGATCATTCCGTAAACAGCGGCGTGTATACGGCGCCCCTCCCGAAAATGCAGCCACCCAATGTCTTGAACTACCCTACCATCATCATAGTACAAACTTTGCAACCTCAAGCACAATGCCGAAAGATGACGCCGTTCGTGTTGAAGATAACGGCGCTTCGTGTCAAGAGACCACGCAAGCTGGAAATCGCAAAGATACCGGTACCTTGTAGGCATCGCGCGCCTGATGATTCTCCAGCAAAGAATCAACTTGTCTATTGGCGAAAGGCTCATCACGCTTTGAGAGACGCCTCCGGTGTGAATCCGATAGTCCGCCATGACATCGGGAAGATAGCCTAGCAATCCCTGCTGGGCAAGGTGCGCCTGCAAACCGATATCGCCAAACGGGATTCTCCAATACCATTCCGGCATGGGACTTGCCAGCTTGCGACGATACAAGACCGAACAGGTTTGAATACAATACCCCAATTCCAGCCACTTCTTTAGGTCAAACAATTCGGGATTAGGCGTCTTCGGGCTGTAACTCTCATTGTCCCAGTTCCCCTCGACATCAACAATACGCACCGGATGTCCGCATAACGAACACTCCGGATGCTTCTCCATGAACTCAACCTGCTTCTGCAGCTTCTTGGGATCGGTCCAATAGTCATCGCCGTCGCACAGCGCGAGGTACTCGCCCGCAGCACGTTCCATATTTGTGAGCCCGGGCTTGCGGGGATTCTGCGAATACTGGTTCTCGGTTTGGTAGATGGGCTTGATGATGTCGGGATGCTTCGCCTCGTATTCGCGAACGATGTCCGCCGTCCGATCCGTCGAGGCGTCATCGTGGATGAGCAACTCGATGTCGAACTCTGTCTCCTGCATGAGCACGCCCTCGATAGCTTCGGCGATGAACTGCTCGTGGTTGTACGTGATCATCGATACGGAAACTTTGGGCGTCATCGGAGTTCCTCTCCGTTAATCCGTATCGGCGACGAGCCAGGCGCGCGTATCGCTGGCGTTTTCCAGCGCGGCGCGGACAAGGCCGCAGACCCCCGCGATTATGTCGGGGTTCACGGCCGCGCCGTTGGGCAGCAACATCACCCGCGCCGCCACGCACTCGGTTTGCGGCAGCCACAACCGCGCCTGCGGGAACAGCGAGCGATAGGGCTCCATGCGGTGGCACCCCGGGTAGAAGTACCGCCGCGCCAACACGTTGTGGCGGCGTAGCGCCTGTATGATCTCGTCGCGGGTCAACGCAACCTCGTCTTCATCGATCTCGACGACAACATAATGGTAATTGTTCCGCTCGGCTGGGTTATACGTCAACAAGCGCAGCCCCGGAATACCGCCGAGCCCCTGCCGGTACGCTTCATGGTTGCGCCGGTTCAGCACCACGAACTCGTCCATGCTCTCCAGCGAGGTCAACCCCATCGCCGCACAGATCTCGGTCATCTTGCCGTTTGTGCCGATGTAGATGACGTTGTCCTGGCCCGCGAAGCCGAAGTTGCGCGTCAACCGCAGCTTATCGGCCAACAC
>PUMX01000357.1 GCA_003552485.1 Candidatus Hydrogenedentota bacterium | reverse complement strand
CTGCTGCATCGCCGCAACTCCGATGATGCGCGATTCCACTTGATTCCCCACAGCTCGAAGGGTAACAATATGAACGTCTTGGTGGAATCTTCCTCGGTATCGCAGATATACTCGGTTGAAGAATACAAGAAGAAGCGCGCAGCCGAAAAGGCCCAGAAGAGCGCCCACGCTGTAGACGAGGATCTTTCCCAAGAAGAAACCCTTGGCGATTTCTATTTCGAGACGCGGAACTACGAAGCGGCGCTGTTGCAGTATGAGAGCGCCCAGAAAAAAGCGCGGAAGTCTGGCCGTCTTCGGAAAAAAATCCTTGCAGCCGAGTATAATATAGGTGTAAACCATATAAAGCGGCGCGAGTATCCGAAGGCCATGCGCTGGATGGAGCGTGTGCTTCAGAAGGATCCTGACAACAAGTACGCCAACAAAAAGGCGGCGCAGTTGCGGAAAATCCTGGAGCAGACCCCGGCATCGGGGAGAGGCGACAAGACGTAAGGTGCAGCGTTGGCCGCGGAAGCGCGCAAATGGACCTATCTGGCCGCAGTAAGGCAACCCAGCAGGGCTGTTGTGTCCTGTGGACTTCCGCGAGTGAGAAGGCAGTATGCTCATTGCAATCATTACGGACCTGCATGCAAATCTCGAAGCGACAAATGCCGTCTTGAAGGCGGTTAAGACGGATCGCCCGGATAAGGTCATCTGTTTGGGTGATCTGACCGGTTATAACGCTAACCCAAACGAAGTGGTCGACATCATACGGGAATACGAGATTCCCACCATCATGGGTAATCATGATGCGGCGGTGTGTGGCCTCGAAGATCCTTGGTTCTTCCGAGCCGCTGCAAAGACTGTCATCGAATGGCAATACGAACAATTGCGCGAGGACAATCGCCGCTGGCTCAGTTCAGTGCCCGAACAAATGCGTTTCAACTGCAATTGTCTGGGTGTTCACGGCTCGCCTACGCATCGCGATGATTATATTGTCGATTGGCTCGACGCCATGCGGCAGATGGAGCACCTCGATGGCGATGACTTGCGCATATGCTTTTTTGGTCATACCCATCGGCCTGCGTTTTTCAGCGACAAGGGCACCCAGCAATTTGATCCCCTTGCACGGACCTACCAGATCCAGAAGGGTAACCGCTATCTGATAAATCCAGGCGCTGTAGGCCAGCCGCGCGATCGCGATCCCCGGGCCGCCTACGGTCTGTTCGATACGGACAAGATGGAGGTTGAGTTCCGTCGCGTCGAGTATGACATTGAGGCCTGTGTGCGCAAGATTGCCGCGGCTGGACTGCCCCCCGAACTGGGTCAACGCCTCAGAAAGGGTAAATGAGTATTTCCCCGGATGGCGCCGCGCCGCGCCTGCGGTTCGAAGAGCGCGAACGGGCTACGTTGAGTCCTTACGCGGCCTTCGCGGGTGAATCGCGGGGTCGGGCGGTTCACGAGCCTGAGCATGACTACCGGACCGCCTTTCAGCGCGATCGGGATCGCATTCTGCATAGCAAGGCGTTTCGGCGGCTTAAACAGAAGACCCAGGTGTTTCTTGCGCCGGAAGGCGCGCATTACCGGACCCGTTTGACCCACACACTCGAGGTGGCCCAGATTGCGCGCACCGCCGCGCGCGCCTTGTATCTGAATGAAGATCTCGTGGAGGCTATCGCTCTAGGGCATGATCTCGGGCACACGCCTTTTGGTCATGCAGGCGAACTGGTTCTGAATGAGGCGTATCCCGGCGGATTCAACCACTCCGAACAGAGCCTTCGCATTGTCGAGGTTCTCGAGCGGCGGCGTAACGGAACAGGTTTGAATCTCACATGGGAAGTGCGGGATGGAATCCGGAACCACTCGTGCGCCAAGTGCATTCTCGCTGGAGAACCGCCCGGCGCAGCCATGAGTTTTGAAGCGGCTGTCGTCAGTCTATCCGATGCTATCGCCTACATTAATCATGATATCGACGACGCGCTGCGCGGCGGCGTCATCACTGAACAAGATCTCCCCAGCGACTGCTTGGAGGTTCTTGGCCGAACCGGCAGCGATCGCATTGACACCATGGTGCGCGCCCTAGTAGACGGCAGCAGTAATGGCCGAATCGACATGACGCCTGAGATCCGGGAAGCTACTCAGAGACTGCGCCTTCATCTTTACACGTATCTCTATCCCTGTGAGACGATAAGCAGAGAGATTCGCAAAGCGCAAAAGATCCTGCGCGAACTTTACGACTACCTCATCGCTAATCCAACGCCTGAAACGCCGCCGCCCCGCCCGGAAGATCCAGAAGGACGTAACGTAGTGGACTTCGTGGCGGGCATGACGGACGACTTCGCGTTGCAACTCTACGAACGCCTGTTCTTTCCCGCGCCATGGCGGCCTTAAGCGCGGCGGGAGCGGTTGGTATTGTGTCGGGCTCGGGAATCAACCTGAGCACACTTCTCGATTCCGTCGAATGGGAGATCCCTTTTGACGGAGTGCCCGGTCTTTCGTGCACTACTGTAGAGGGACATGCTGGCGTCTTCGCGTTTGGCGCATGCCAGG
>PUMX01000048.1 GCA_003552485.1 Candidatus Hydrogenedentota bacterium | reverse complement strand
TCGGTGATCGTCCATGAGTACTCGGGGCGGGGGAGATCATTGAGAATCATAGCGTAATAGGCGAGCATGACTTCCATCGCGTCACTGTCGCCCAAACCGTGATTCGTGTTCGGCACATAGCGCAGCAGCTTCTCGTCCGGAAGATCATCATAGTAGAACTGAGAGGAATCCGGTAGAAAGAACTGGTCACCCGTGCTGTTAACAATGAACTTCGGCATGGTGAAGCGATCGCGGTAGGAATACGGCTCCACGATTTCCATCATCTCCCGATTTCTCGGATGGCCCATCCATTCCATGATATTCATGGCTTCATAATCGCCCACCGCCGGCGCCCAGAAACCGTAGACCGCATAGTGATGCACAAACGACGGCTCAATGTTCAACAGATCAATAACCGCCGGCACAATGGCCCGTACGCGATCATCCACAGCCGCCGTGGTCCATGTGGTCCAGCCGCGTTTCGACCCCCCAACCACCAGATAATCCTCGACCGCCCGGTTACTCACGTCCGCGGAGGCCGTGAGATCTTCGATGGCGTCCATCGCGCGCACAGCCGCCTTCGTCATCGGCAACCTGGCCGGCCAATTTTCGTCGCCGCCGCGCAAGAACTTATCCCAAGTGTACGCAATAAGCGCATCTTCCCAGCGCGGTTCATCCTCATCCGCAATAAACGTCAGGGGTTGATTAGGAACCATGCGCAGTTCGGCGGCGACCGTATTCGTCAACTGGGCCGCTTGCGCTACCTGGCCAGGTACCGACTCAGGCGTCTCGCCATTATTGCTGCCGCCGCCGATAAACAGCATGCCAGTAGAATGATCAACGCGATCCGGCACGGCCGCCAGAAGCCAGTGCTCCCAGATCGTCCGATCCACCTCCTCCGACGAACGCCATTCCTGGGAAGTCATCTTGATGACATAGCCCGTATAACCGTCACCCTCAATGGTGTCAACCACCGAATACTCATAATTCGGGTCATCCTCGGCAACGTACCTGTCCAGCGCCGTGGGCTCCACCTCGACCGGCGCAGGCTCTACGATGTGCTCGCAGCCCAAGCTCAACAGACCGACCAGCACCGCCACTGCAACTGCATTCCATCGCGACATTGTTAGATACTCCCCTTTTGTTTATCGGCTTGCTGGCGGGCCCACATGCCCCCTTTAGCCAACGCTAAAATACGGTAGTAGCTGTGAAGAAATCAAAGGCCCAACCAAGATAAGCCACTATCACTCTGCCGATGACTCCTCGTTTCGCATGGAGGCGGCTGATAACACACACACCTTGTGGATGAATCCATAACTGTCGGCGTCGATGAGCTGACTGTAGATTAGGCTCTACAATCGCCTCAATGACGGGAAAACCGTCTCTGGCCTGTTTGATCCATCCGCCCCTACACTCAATCACTCCTCGTTCAGATCAGATTCCTCGATAGCATCGATGAGCCGCCATATTTGCGATTTGAAGACATTGCGCTCCGCGGCTTCCCCCGCATTGGGCTCTGCCGCCTGAAGGCCTTCCTGCTCCGCCGGCGCTATAAGATCAAGCAACGAGTCATAATACTCGATCATGGCATAGTCGTAGTCCCGCGCTTCATCCTCGGGATTACGCAACACGAGTTCGGCGGCGCTGTTCAACACCCCGCGCCGAATACGCTGTTCATAGGCGTCCGTTTCGAAGCTGGGCGCGTCGCCGTCCGGCGCAGTGTAGAAATCCATGACGAGGTATTCGCTCATGGGCTTGTTCTCCGTGTAGGCGGAGGTAACACGGGCCAGTTTCCAGAGATCCGAGCGCACAAAGTTGCGGGCCGCATCCGCGCGGTCGTAGAGTTCCTCCAATTCAACTCCCGGATACACGTCGAAGATAGCTTCCGTCCCTGCCTCGTCGAATACCTTGTCGTAACTGTCGAAGACCGAAACGGTGATGTAATGGTAGGTTTGGTCGTCGTGACGGTCCCCGGGCATGACTTCGTAGAAGTACCAGGCGGTTGTCACGCCGTTACGTATGCGCTGCTCCTGGATGTCCCGCCATTCGCCCAACTCTAGTGCAAAGTACTCCCTCGGCGTGGAGTCGTCGAGCTTCATGTAATCCATCTTCACGTACACGCTGTCGGGGGACGAGGTCACCGGCGCGTCCTCGGCGGCAAGGCTAAACGAAGCGCACACGGCCAGGACGGCGGCGAACGTTGCGCGGAAAGTTAAACTGCTCATGTAGACCTCCTTGCTTTCAAGCCATCATGTAAAGCCGCCTTCCAGGCGGGCAGGAATTGATGCCAGCATTACGCCTAAACGCTCTGCCGGCGCTACAACACATTTATCGCTGGATATTGGCCGCGTGGGGCAGTTCCTCGTCCACTCTGTCGGCATAGGGCAACGTATCGGGCACGACCACAACGTCCGTAGTAACGATCAGCGGACGTTCCTCGTAACCGGGATAGGTGAGTTCGACCATGAACGCGGTCCAACCGGATTCCGGCTCATCAACTCGGCCCACGTACGCGCCGTCTTCCTCGGGCTCGAGCGCGCTCGATTCCCAGGCTTC
>PUMX01000178.1 GCA_003552485.1 Candidatus Hydrogenedentota bacterium | reverse complement strand
GAGGACGCGGAGCAGGCCCTCTCCTTCAACGCGGAGGGCATCGGCCTGGCCCGCACCGAGCACATGTTCTTCCAGCCCGAGCGGATCGTTCATGTCCGGGAAATGATCTTGGCCGATGACGAAGAAAGCCGGCGGAACGCCTTGAAGAAGCTGCTTCCGTATCAGAAGGAAGACTTCAAGGAAATCCTCCGCGCGATGAAGAACAAACCCGTCACGATTCGCCTATTGGATCCGCCGCTCCACGAGTTCCTGACGCTGGATGACAAACAGGTCGCGGGCCTGGCCGAACAGATTAACGTGCCTGCCGACAAGATTAAGACGCGCATGGAACAGCTCCACGAGCTAAATCCCATGCTGGGTCATCGCGGGTGCCGCCTCGGCATCGCGTATCCCGAAATCACCGAGATGCAGGTGCGGGCCATCCTTGAAGCGACGGCCGAACTAACCAAGGACCGCGTCCGGGTGTACCCCGAAATCATGATCCCCCTGGTCGGAAACGAGAGCGAGTTCAACAACCAGGAGCAACTCGTTCGCAAGGTGGCGGATGAAGTCGGTAAGCAATACAATGCCAAGCTTAAGTACATGGTCGGCACCATGATCGAAGTGCCGCGTGCCTGCCTCGTCGCCGATAAAATCGCCGAGCGCGCCGAGTTCTTCAGCTTCGGCACAAACGACCTGACCCAGATGGGCTTTGGCTTCTCGCGCGACGACATCGGCGGATTCCTGCCCTACTACATCGAACACGGAATTCTGCCGGAGGATCCGTTCCAAAGCCTGGACCAAGAAGGCATTGGAGAATTGGTCCGTACCGCCGTGGAAAAAGGCCGCGCAACCAAGCCTGAACTCAAGCTTGGCATTTGCGGCGAGCACGGTGGCGATCCCGACTCCGTGGTCTTCTGTCATAACGTTGGGCTAGACTACGTAAGCTGTAGTCCTTTCCGTCTGCCCATCGCCCGGTTGGCGGCGGCGCACGCGGCGCTGGACAACCCGCGGAGTACGAGCGGCCAAGCCAAGAATCAAGCGGGGAGCAAATCCGCGGCCAAGAGCAAGTCTACAAGCAAAAGTTCAACCAAGAAGAAGAGCGCCGCGAAGAAGAAGTAACGCGGCCAAGCGCAAAGTACAATCCTGGCAACAAGAAGGCCTCCGGAGGACAAGCCGTCTCCGGAGGCCTTCTCTTTAGTTTTGTGGAAGGTGTGGACGACGTTTTGCGGGGCCCCATCATTTCTGTCCGCGGCTCTATTCAAGGTTCTTTGCTGCTCCCTTTCTACACGAGTTTTTGCTAAGAAATCGCCTCAGCTCCGTTGGTATAGAGCGCACTGTATATTATAAGAATATATTTAATATGATATTGGAATAGCGTTTAGGTGAGAAATGCATCTTATAAGTTTGTTTATATAATATGTAATAATGAACTTGACATAGGTGGTTATATGTGGTAGCGTTCGATAGACCTAGTTGAGAGGATCGCTTGAGCTTGGAGGGAATGGATTGCGCTGTGAAAGGGTTCGCTGCCCGCACTTGGCTAGTAACTGCTTGAGAACACAATAAAACCTAGTTGAAAACAACCATTGCATATTCGGAGAACAAAACAAACAATGCGCATGAACAAGAAGGGCTTCACCCTCATTGAGTTGTTGGTTGTAATCGCCATCATTGGTATCCTGGCGGCGATTCTGCTGCCGGCCTTGGCCCGGGCGCGCGAGGCGGCGCGGCGCGCGAGCTGTGCCAACAACCTGCGTCAATTCGGTCAGATCTTCGCGATGTATGCGAACGAATCGCGTGGAGAGTATTATCCCCCGCAGATTATCTATCGTCAACACGGCGGCCGTGACACGATGTTGGCGGGTCTGCATTCTGAGGCTGTCTATCCGGATTACTGGACAGATCCCTCCATCGCGCAATGCCCGAGTGATGCCGGCGCCTATTCCGATGACCATGTGCCTTGGGAATCGGATTTGAATGCCCAGATTCGACGAATTGGATCGTCGCAGAACGGGACGGATTGGGAGCGAAATCTGTGCTTGCACACCATTTTGTCCCGGCCAAAGAGCTACTACTACTTTGGCTATCCCTCCCGCACGGGCAGTGAGATGTCTCAGTTCCAGAGCACGTGGTGGGGCGAGACGCGCGGTCAAGATCGCCACGACGGCGCATGCATTGTCCAGGCTGGATCCGGCGAGCTTTCGCACGTGGACCCCACCTGTGATCTTCCGGCCATTGGCATCTGGGAAAACGAGAACCGGGACATTGCTTTTGTTGGCGACATCGTGCGGGGCGTCTCGGGCGCTGGCTGGGCGCGGGATGACGACGGCCAGCGCATACTCGGCGAACAGGCCGGTACTCGGCTGCGCGACGGGATCGAACGGTTTTTCATTACCGATATCAACAATCCCGCGGCGGGGGCGGCGGCCCAAAGCAGCATCATCGTGATGATGGACACCGTCGGCACGCAGATGGACACGGGCGCGAGCCACATGGGCCGCGACGGCTCGTTGATGTTCAACCATATGCCTGGGGGCGCCAACATCCTCTACATGGACGG
>PUMX01000368.1 GCA_003552485.1 Candidatus Hydrogenedentota bacterium | reverse complement strand
GGGGCTGGCGCGGCGGCGAACAGCAAGCCAGTTATCTCATTCAAGGGCTTGCGGACTACGGCCATCGCGCGGTTGTAGCGGGGCGGCCGGGAAGCGACTTCGTTACCCGTGATCACGGCGGCAGCGTCATTGATCGCGTGGCCGCCCCATTTATCGGCGAAGCGGATCTGTGGAGCGCGTACAAACTGAGCCGGACGGTGCGCAAGTATGAGATCGACATTATTCACGCGCATACAAGCCACGCTCACACATATGCGTGCCTCGCCCGGCTTCTGGCCGGCCAAGGTAAGGTGATTGTGTCGCGCCGCGTGGATGTGCGGCCGCGCCGCGGCCGGATTAACCGCCTGAAGTATCGTCTGCCGGATCGGTTCGTGGCGATTTCCCAGCGTATCGCGGCTGTGTTGCGCGAATACGGAATCCCTGAATCCCGGACCGAAGTCGTTTATAGCGCCATCGACCCCGCCCGGTTGGACACGCCGCCTATAGACCGCGCTGAGTTGGGCATTTCCCCTGAGGCTCCCGTGCTCGGCAACGTGGCCGCACTGGAACCGCACAAGGATCAGATGACGTTACTCGACGCCTTGCCCGCTGTGTTGCGGGTGGTTCCGTCGTTACAGGTCATCATCGCCGGAGAGGGGCGCCTGCGGCCTGTTATCGAGAACAAGATCCATGAGATGGGGTTAGACGGCGTCGTTCACTTGCTTGGTTACCGGCGAGACGTGCCCGCGTTGCTACAGATCATGGATGCCTTTGTGCTCTCGAGCCGGCAAGAGGGATTGGGAACCAGTTTGCAGGACGCCATGGTGTGTGGCTTGCCCGTCGTGGCGACGGCCGCCGGCGGCATACCCGAGCTGGTGCGCCACGAAGAGACGGGCTTGCTCGCATCCGTGGGTGACGCGCAAGGGCTGGCCGAGGCGCTGACGCGCGTGCTGACTGATGCCGCGTTGACCGCCCGCTTGGGTGAGCGGGCGAAAGCCATGATATTAGAGCATTTTACTGTAGACCGCATGATAGCCGGCAATCTGCGCGTCTATGAAAGCGTGCTTGAAGACGCGTGATGCGCGGGCAATTTGGGTGATATGTGCGGGGGTTGTGTGTTTTGGTCATATTGCACGCTTTTCAAATAATCGTGAAGCCAGCCTGAACCACGCGCCTGAGCGAAACCCAATGGTTTGACAAGGGATCGCGCCAATCACTGAACATACGGATCGCTTTCAGATGCTCGATGGTTAGTGAGAGACAGTTGCTAACCGCAACGAGTGACTTTTCTCTCTCCCGTCAGGCCTAGCGGTATACGTCATGCTTCTGGCGTCGCTTTGGCGGCCTTGGGGCCAATTTTGGAATTGCGCCCTGGAATGATAGAATAGCCGTGAAGAATCTCGAGCGAGTTCTCGTCTAGTAGTTTGGAATGTGGCGGCGCTAATCTGAGCGGAGCGACGCTATGTCCGTGGTAAGAACCCCAAATGAAAGGAAGTCACGCATGTTGAACACGAAAGTGAAGTCTTGGTCTCTCGGACGCTGGGCCAGCGTTGGAACGGCTGCCATGTGTATGGCGGTGTTGGCGTTCGCAATGGGATACATGGCGCCTCCAGCCTCGGCCGATGAAGAGACGATGGAACTAGATATTGAGCTGCCTGATCCGTCTTATGTCGGGTCGCCTCTGAACTACACGTCCCCGCGGCTGGAGCCCATGTCTTGGCGTAAGCGGGATCCCATCGAAGTGCCCGCAGGCACGGAGAATGTCGCGCTGGATAAAGAAGTGACGGCGAGCGTTGAGCCGCGTATGGGCACGCTCGACCAGATCACGAACGGTGAGATCGGCTACGCCGATGAGTATCTCGTCGAGTTGCCGGCTGGGCCGCAGTGGGTTCAGATCGACCTCGAACAGGAACACGAGATTTCGGCCATCACGGCTTGGCATTTCTTCGAGTCCGAGCGGGTCTACTTCGACATTGTGGTGCAGGTGTCCAACGATCCGGAATTCGAGGAAGACGTCACCACGATTTTCAATAACGACTACGCCAACGAGCTGGGGTTCGGCGAAGGCGAGGATCCCGAGTACATCGAGACTCACCAGGGCCGGTTGTTCGAGCCTGAAGAGGACTTGTCGGGCCGTTACGTGCGCCTGTGGAGCAACGGCAACAACTGGAACGACTACAACCACTACATCGAAGTCCAGGTGTACGGTCGTCCACTATAAAGTCATCCTTACTGAGCCGCGCCGCAGTACGGGCGCGGCTCTCGTTTCTTTAGGGGCTGGCAGGCCATTCCCGGCGGGAACTTGACTGTCTTGTGCCGATATGCAGCCGCGGAATCGCTCACCGCGTTGCCGTATTGCGGTCGTATTGATGGCGAGAGTCCTGGAAGGAGTCCGCGCTATGCTTTACGCGAAGGTGAAGTTTTGGTCACTGGGGCGCTGGTCCGGCGCAGGGACGGCCGTTATCTGCATGGCGGTGTTGGCGTCTGTAGTGGGCTACATGGCGCCTCTGGCCTCGGCTGAAGAAAAGATGATGGAGCTGGATATCGAGTTGCCGGAGCCGTCG
>PUMX01000197.1 GCA_003552485.1 Candidatus Hydrogenedentota bacterium | reverse complement strand
GTCGCGCGAACCCGCGGCGGCGTCATCGCCATCGGGGCTGACGTAGTAGGCATTGCCTGCGAAGGCGGAAACCGTGAGAAGTAGCCCGGTGAATACAAGCACCGGCCACAGCGCCTTGCATCCGGTTTGCATAGGAATGCGGTACATTATGCCCCCTTTGTTGATAGTTCAACACTTGTTTTGGGAGTGCGCCGGCTTGCCCGCGCTTTCACACACGGGCGGCTCGCCGCCCGCAGAGCATTACGTAGCCTAGGCGGACGGCGTGAATCACCACAAAGCCCGTCATCACGGCGGCAAGCCGCCTACGGCAAAGCGGTAGCAAGCTACCGCACTCCCATAAGCATCAAGTGTGGGAGCGCGCCGGCCGGCCGGGCGCTCCCACAGTCGCCAGCATCGTCAGTGCATCTCGACGGCGCAGGTCCCGATTGCGGGGCGATAGAAATTGAACTGCACGTTCGGATGGTCGGCCAGCAGGCTCATCGGCACGGCCGTATCGGGAATGCGTTTGCCGATCATAAAGGTGGTCAACCGCATGCCGAACGGATTGTCGTGCGTACCGGCCTGCCAGATGGAAACCTTGTCAGTTTTCCATGTCTCGACAGGGCCAACGGTGTTCGCTTGCGTCGGCACTTCGGAAACGCGCCCACCCCCGGACGTGCGGGCGTTCTGCATGATAGTGACAGGATGCAAGTCAACCAGGCGCGTGCCTAACTTGCGGTACTCCTCGGGAGACGGCGGCTCATTGGCGTACGCGCCTTCGCGCTTGAGCGGATCATTAAACGCCCAATGCTTCACATCGCCTTGGCCACCCTGCATCAGCGCGCAACGAATCGAGTCAAAGGCCGCGCTGAAATCCGCCAGATTGTCTTCGGGATACAACTGGTTCTCATCGGGCAAGCGCAGCTTTGGATCCATGTGGTCGAAACATAACGCCTTGTCCGCCTTCTTAAACGAAAGCGGATGACTTTCGTCCACGACCTTGCCGTCAAGAACCCACTCGTCCATGCCCCAAAAGTACGCGTTCTTTTCCTTCAGGTTAAGCCCCAAGCTGTTCACCAGCCGCGCTACCAAAGGCAACTGCTCGGTAGGTCCAATGGGCCCACACACCCCCACGGGATTGTCTGGCGTTGATTGCAGCCACGCCTCAATATATTCCAGCGCTTCCGCCAGATAGAAATCTTCCAGCGTGTCGTAGAACACCACGCGGAATCCGTCCCGGCTGAGTTGCAGCATGTCGTCCGCCGTCAAATCCGCCGCATCCGACAGCAACTCCTTATCCAAGGTCGTGTAGTCCCACCAGTCCGGCGCCACCACGCTCTTTGGCCGCATGATTCGTATTCCCCTTTCTCCGTGATTCGTCCCTAGGTCTCACGTCCCCGGCGATCGGTCCTTCGATACGCCGCCAGATACCGCTTGCGGTATAACAAAACACCGCGCGGGGAATCAAAAAGAAATGAGTAGTGGCGCGTTACCGCCGACTGCTCTTCCATTGCTTTCGGCGCGATCAATGAGGGCAAATGTGATCCGCGACAAGCGCGGCCTTGGCGGGGGTCATGAAGAAGGTGTTTCGCTTGCCCATGGCTCTGGCTTCGAAGCGTCCGCGCTGGTAAGCGTAGGGTTCGTATCCATAGGCCGCAAGGAACTCGGTCACCGCGGCTTCCGGCGCCTCCACAAGAAGCACGGGCTCATGCCGCTGCAGGGTCTCACGGCCGCCTTTGAGCACGGCCAGCTCATGCCCCTGCACGTCCAGCTTGATAAAGAACGGCTTCAACTTCAGCGTGTCGAGCGGCTTGACGGCGCAGGGTTGGCGGCGCACGGTCAACCGCTTTTCGTTACAGAAATACAGCGCGCCCTTGAGCCGTTTCCGGGCATGGACTTCGCTTAATGAGCCCAGGCTGTCGAAACTCCAGCGCCGATAGCGGGGCACGTAGAGTGAATACCGTCCTTCCGCCGCACCCAAACCAATGGCATAGACGGTCACCCGCGGATGATAGGCGTACATCCGCTGCAGGCGATGCCCCACCACCGCATTCGGCTCAAACAGGCAAACCCGGCTGTTCCGCGTTTTCATTAGAATAGCATCGGTACTGAGCCCGCGGTTCGCGCCCACGTCGAGGTACAGCATGCCCGGCTCATCAGGGAACAGCCTCAACGCGTTGAAATCCGCCTCGAAAGGTATCCCGGTCACCCGCTGATACAGCCGTTTGATGGAGAATTGGAGGTCTTGCAGAAATGGAAAATGCACTTGCGTCGAACGCACCAACTTTTTCATAACGCATCAAGCATATCACGCGGGACGTGAGGTCTTCAGCTCAGAATTTCCGGGCTCGTGGGAAGTTGCGTAAGCCGGGAAGCTTTCATGCCGGCCTGTAGGGACGATCTCATTGGCTATCAAACAGGTTCACGCGAGAAATAAGAGTATTCCTTGCCTGTGGCGGGAACGCCCAGATTACTATAGCCGTCGATTCAGCGGACGACCATCGCGCCCGCGCTACCCGCACTGCCCCAGTAACGATAACTGGCCGCCCGGACAATTATCATCCGGG
>PUMX01000549.1 GCA_003552485.1 Candidatus Hydrogenedentota bacterium | reverse complement strand
GCTTCCTCTTCCTCGGCTGCTTCGGCCTCGGCAAGCACACGCGGCGCCAGCACCGTCACGATGGCGCGCTCGGGATCCGTCGTGATCTTCACCTTTTCGGGCGCGACCAGATCCGATACATGCAGGCTATCACCCACTTCAAGTTCTGTGGTGTCAACTTCGATGTATTCCGGCACGTCCAACGCGAGGCATTCGACCTCGACTTCGCGAAGCTGATAATCGATCACGCCGCCTTCAACAACGCCCTTGGGCTTGCCGGTCAGGTGAATCGGCACGTACGTATGGATTACACGGTCCAAGCGGATGCGCTGGAAATCGGCGTGAAGAATGAAATCCTTCACGGGATGATGCTGCACATCTCGAAGCATAGTGGGACCGCTAAGCTCCGGTTTGTCGGCGACTTCAAGCTGCACCACGGCGTGTTCGCCGCCAGCGCCATGGATGACCTTCTCAAAATCGCTGGTGGAAACAAGCACGGCCACAGGGTCTTGGCCCTCGCCATACACGACGGCGGGCAACTGGCCGTTGATCCGCTGCTTGCGCGCGCTGCTCTTCTTGCGGGTCGTGCGCACTTCCGCGGACAGAGTCTGAAGCTGCATAACTGGCGTCTCCCAAAATCTGCAAATTACCTGAACAAAATACTGATGGATTCTTCCTCGTGGATCCGCCGGATTGCCTCGCCAATGAGTGGAGCGAAAGAAAGCGTTTCAATTTTCGGGCTGGCGGACGCTTCGGGCGCCAGCGGAATCGAGTCGCTTACGAGGACCTCCCCAAGCACGGAATCGTTGATCCGGTCGAGCGCTTGGCCGCTGAACACCGCGTGCGTGGCGCACGCCATCACGCTTAAGGCGCCCTGCTCCTTGATCGCTTGGGCCGCACGCACCAGCGTGCCCGCAGTATCGATGAGATCGTCAAAGATAATTGCGTGTTTGCCCCGCACGTCGCCGATTACATTCATTACTTCGGTCTCGTTTTCGCGGGGCCGGCGTTTGTCCACAATGGCCAAAGGCACGTCGAGGCGATCCGCCACTTCGCGGGCGCGCTTGACGCTGCCCGTGTCAGGCGAGACCACTATCTGGCCATCGTGGCCGCGCTGCAACAGGTGTTCCACGAAATTCTTTTCACTGCTCAAATGATCCACGGGAATGTCAAAAAACCCCTGGATCTGACCACAATGCAAATCTAGCGTTAGAATGCGGTTAGCGCCGGCCGCCACAAGCAAATTCGAGACGAGCTTCGCGGTAATCGAGACGCGGGGCTTGTCCTTGCGATCTTGCCGCGCATACCCGAAATACGGCAACACCGCCGTGACTCGGTCGGCCGACGCCCGGCGCGCCGCGTCAATCAAAATCAACAACTCGACCAAATGGTCATTCACCGGCGGTGACGTGCTATTGACAATAAACACATCGCGCCCGCGGATGTTCTCGCCGATTTGCACCCGCGTTTCCCCGTCGCTGAACTTTCCGACGTAGGCTTCGCCCAGAGCCATGCCGAGATGTCCGCAGATGTCCTCGGCCAGCGCCACTGACGCGCTTCCCGAGAATATCTTCATCTCCTCGCTATACGTCACAGATCTGCAGCCTCAACAGCTATCCATACCATCAATAATCAATGAGAGAGAGGAAAAGTGGCTGGGGCGGTAGGATTCGAACCTACGCATACCGGAACCAAAATCCGGCGCCTTACCCCTTGGCTACGCCCCAACTCCTATCAGTACCCCAGAATTCGCGCGACATAATCCATCGAGGGAATGAACCGAGGAATAGCCCGAGGGCGACACCCGGTTGGCGCAAGGCAGCCTGGACACTGACCGTAGTATACCAACCGACTCTTCGCTAGTCAAACCATAGGCGCCGTGGAACATGCGATCCGGCGTTTCACGTTACGGGGAATGCAACGATAACGCGTTTCTGGGTGATCCAAGAAGGAACTAGATCGAAAAGCAAAGATTAGCGCCAAGGTAGCCTTGGGCGGCGCGAACAAGGTACCCTACAGTTATGAAGTTAGTGACACATATTGCGCGTACGAACCGCTGTTCGTGGTTCCCATGCCGGCGTGCGTGGTCTGAACGATGAAAGACGGCAACCACGCAGATCAACTGGCCTTTCTTCGCAGCGCACCCGCCACCGAACGACTGCGTCAGATGGCGGAGGCGGCCGGAATGCCGCTTGCCGTGCATTTCGTGGCCGATGGCTTCGAGGGCCTAAACCTGACGCCTGCTGGCGATTGCGCGGTATGCCGTTACGTAACGGAGCTTTCCGGCGGGCCCGAGGCCTGCGCACGCGCGCGGGGAGAAGCCGCACGCACGGCGTTACGCCAACAGCGGACGGCGCCATTTGTCTGTCACATGGGCTTTGGGTGCGTAAGCACGCCCGCGTTGCCTACTGGCGATATCGGATTCGTGCTAACGTTGGGCCCCTATTGCCCGGCCGAAGCGCCCCATGCGCTCGAAGCCGACGTTCGCGCGGGATTCGAGAAGCTGTTGGGTTATGCGCCCGAATCCCTGCCCACCAGCCTGGACGACGTCCGCCTGGCGCCCGCGCGC
>PUMX01000121.1 GCA_003552485.1 Candidatus Hydrogenedentota bacterium | reverse complement strand
CCGCGGCCGAAGGTGAGCGGTGGCCGCCAGGTTTATCTCGGTGTGGAGAACATATCGGCCCGCTGCGTTTACAGTGGGCGAAAGCTCTGGAGGCGGGATTTTGCCGGCATCGGCCACCCGTTTACTGATCTTGGCGATGAGAGGAACTGGGAGCGGGGACGTGAGGTATACATGAGCAACATACCCGGTGCGACCTATATAGGCAGTCCTTTGGTGGCGCTTGAGGACGCTGTATATCTCCGCTACGACGGCGACATTCATAAGCTTGATCCTGCAACCGGCGAGACGGTGGCTGAGTTCACGCCGCCGGGTCGTCCGGTGGAGGAGATATACGATGATGAGGATGCGGGGCCGGAGTGGGGTCATATAAGCGTTCAGGGTGATTATCTTGTAACCACCAGCGAGCCGCATCTTTTCGGCGCCCAGCGCTATCGTGACCTCGGGCGGACCAATCACCGCGGCACTTCGAGCCGTCGTCTTGTGGTGATGGACCGTCATGACGGTGAAGTGCTGTGGGAGCGTGATGCGGATATCGGTTTTCGCCATGGTGCGATAATCAGTGAAGGTGACCGGCTGTTTGTGATTGACGGTCTTTCGGAAAACGCGCTTGAGGCGATAGTTCGTCGCGGTGAAAAGCCTGCTGATACCTCTCAGGTGATGGCGCTTGATATAGGGAGTGGCGAGGAGCTGTGGGTCAGCGACAGTGATGTGTTCGGCACATTCCTGCTTTACAGCGCCGGGCATGATATTCTGCTGGAGGGCGGCAGCCGCGATCTGCGCCGCAGGCTTGGCGATGAGCCAGGTCGCCTGGTCGGTCGCAGCGGTGATGACGGTGAGATTCTCTGGGACAGGGGCGGTTTTACCCTTCCAGGCGCGATTCGCGATGATATGCTTATACCCGGGCGTCCCGGCGATGCCATATCGCTGCTTACCGGGGAGACCTGGCAGCGCGCGCAGCCGCATACGGGACGTACCAGCAGCTGGAGTTACCGCCGCACTTACGGGTGTAATACGCTTAATGCAAGCAATCACCTGCTTCTTTATCGCTCGGGCTATGCCGGCTACTTTGACCTTGAGTATGACTCCGGCACGGGCAACTTCAGCGGGTTCCGCAGCGGCTGTACGGCGAACATGATCGCTGCCGACGGCGTGCTTAATGCTCTGGACTACACGCGCACGTGCACATGCAGCTACGCGCTCCAGACGTCGCTGGCGATGGTTCATATGCCTGGCGATTCCAATATAGAGTCATGGACGCGCTATGACGCTTCGCGGCCGGACCCGGAGCGGTTCGGGCTAAACTACGGCGCACCTGGCAGGCGTGTTGACGTTGCAGGTTCGGAGCTGGTGTGGCACGACCGCTCGGGCACAAACCACCGCCATCCGTCCGCTATCAAGGATAATGGCGGGGGTATAGACTGGGTGGCCGCATCGGTGAGGGAACTGAACGGAACCATAGGCATAGGTGACCTTATCGATACGACCTACACGGTGCGCCTGCATTTTGCCGAGCTTGACGAGTCGGTGGGCGCCGGTGAGCGCGTTTTCGACGTGCTGATAGACGGCGAGGAAGTGCTAAGTGGCTATGACATTGTGGGTGAAGCCGGCGGGGCGCTTCGCGCCGCGGTCGAGGAGTTTACCGTGGATGTGGAAGGCGGCAGGCTGGAGGTTGAATTTCGCGGGACGGGCGATTCGGACCTCGACCCGGTGATCAGCGGTATCGAGCTAATAGCTGAGGACATTTAGGTAAGTCCTCAGTGAACCCCGTATGTTTGCGCATATATCCGTAGGGGCAGGCGTTTTCGTGCTTTTTGGGTACATCTTATTAGCCCGCATATTTCACGCGTTCCCAGCGGTGCAGATGCGAAGAAATCGAGCGCAGCTGTATTAGTATACTGCAAGTGAAGATTTCTGAAGCAGATGCGCCGCTGGGAATGCGCCCGCAGGGTAAACCGTCTTTTACGGTGCTCAGATACACACTGTAAAATCGGAGCCACCCTTAAAACACTATTAAACATGCTTATTATTAAGCCTTTATATTATCTACTGTCGTTGGTTTATGAAATATGCGGGTTAGCAGTTTTCCGCCCGTTAATAAAGCTCCCGGGTCCGTTCTATTATCGTATCAAGCGCCTCACGCGCGGCTTTGGCAGTAGCCACACTCGTTTCGGTTGCACCGGTTACAGGTTCAACAGACCCGCCTTCGTCCTTGATCGCGAGGTCCTCCATGTTTTTTCCCGAGAACTGAGCCTGAAACCAGGGCCGGCCGGGGTCTTCCCGCCGGCCCAGCAGTGCCTGCCAGAGCGAGACCGTTCGCTTAACCAGGTTTATGTTCTCGCCCAGCCCCGGCGTCTCGGCACTGGATAGCACCACAAGCCGGTATATGACGGCGTCTTCGGGCACCCGGGTCTCTTTGGCCGCCGCATCCACGCTTACCAGTACTTTAATATCGCTCTGATACCCGCGTGCGGAACCTTCTGCAACATAGCGCACCCCCTCCGGGGGCCGGTCCGCAACCCACAGTACCCCTTCAATCACAGCGCGCGGTT
>PUMX01000498.1 GCA_003552485.1 Candidatus Hydrogenedentota bacterium | reverse complement strand
TGCGTACTCTTCACCCCAGCGATCCATTCGGCGAGCAGGGTCGAGGCGTGTTGCACGTCCTTGAGGTTCACCACTTCCACCGGCGAATGCATGTAACGGTTGGGAATGCTGAGAAGTCCGGTGGCAACGCCGCCGCGGCTTAACTGCATGGCGTTGGCGTCCGTGCCCGTGCCGCGCGGCGCGGCTTCCATCTGAACGGGGATCTTCTTCTTGCTTGCGGTATCGGCCAGCATCTTGGCGACAACCGGATTAATGTTGGCGCCTTTCGACAGGATTGGCCCCTCGCCCAAGGAAAACGCGCCGTAACGCTTGTTGTCGCAATTGGGATGATCTGTGGCGTGGGACACATCCACCGCGACGCCGGCATGCGGATTGCAGCCATAGGCGCTGGTTGTCGCGCCGCGCAGGCCAACCTCCTCCTGCACGGTCGTGACGCAGTAGACCGCGCAACTGACCTTGCGCTTCGACAGCAGCCGCATGGCTTCGAGCACGACAAAAGCGCCGATGCGATCGTCCATACCCCTCGCCACGACATTGTCGTTGCGTAATTCGAGAAATCCCTGGTCAATGGTGATGGGATCCCCAACGGCGGCAACCTTCTCGGCGTCCGCCTTGTCCTTGGCCGCAATATCCACCCACATCTCGTGCATCTTGAGGGGTTTGCCGCGATCCTCGGGATCCGTCAAGTGAATGGCGCGCCGGCCAATGACGCCAGCAACCGCGCCCTGCGCGCCATGCACGACCACGCGCTGGCCGTCCAGCACGGAAGGGTCCACGCCGCCTATGGGGACGAAGCTGATAAATCCCTTATCATCGATGTGATTGACCATCAACGCGATCTCGTCCACGTGGCCCGCTAGCATGATGCGCAGCTTACCCTTCGGATTCTTCACGTGATACTGATTACCGTGAACATCCTTGTACACCTCGTCGACATGGTCCGCAATGTAATCCTTGCACAACGCTTGCAGCTCTTCCTCGAAGCCTGAGGGACTCGGCGTGGTGACCAACTGCTTGAGAAACTCCAGGGATTCCTTTCGCATAGAAGCCATTCTCCTTCCACGAGTACGCGATCAAAATACATTCTTACGTTTATAGCATAAATTAGGCGCGCGGCCTAAGCGCGCCGGGAAGGCCACGCGCATCATACCAGACGATCGAGCGCCGCGCTAATCGCCGGGAATAGCCCGGAGGCTCAGGCAGGTCTTCGCTCGTTCCGGGAAGACCGCAGCGAGAGTTCGCCGTTCTTCACCCATGCTTCTCCACGGTTTTCGAGAGACTCCACAAGCCGGCTCCGCCAGGCCCCGGCTGCTGAGGCGACAGCGTTGCTCAGGTCTGGTGAAACTACCGCCGGGAGCCGCTGTTCACCCTTACGCCACGGCGTTCTCAAGGCCGGTTCTGGGGTTCTCGCAGATACAGCTTTTCACGCGCCCGGACGAGGCGGCTTAGGAAGGCATTGGCCGGGCATTCCACGCCGTGTTCTTCGCCGAAGCGGACGATGGCCTCGTTGAGCGCGCCGATTTCAGTGCGGCGTTTCAGACGGAAATCCTCGCGCATGCTTGCGTAGTGGCGGGCCGTTGGCGGGATAAGATCCTCGATGAGATGCCGGTAGTAATCGTCGGCGGCCGCAGGTTCGAGATGCACGTCCAGGGCGCGGCCCACCGCGTACAATTCGCGTACGACTTCGGCCATCATGTGCGTCGTTTCTTCGGTCTCCAGCAGTTGTCCATAGGGGGCGTCAAGCAGCGCGGAGAGGGGATTGAGCGCGCAGTTGTAGGCGACCTTGGCCCATAACAGCGTGGCCACGCGTTCGGTATACTCGGTGGGCAGGCCGACGGCGTCCATATCCGCCGCAAGCGCTTTAACACGGTCTGCGGGCGTCGAGGGATCGTATACGCCCAGGGCGGTGGGACTTGCGATTACCGTAACCTCGGCGCAGCCAGGTTCGGGCAGCCACACGCCGTAGATGGCTCGCGCGCCGATGGTTCGGGGCCAGCCGAAACGCTCCGCGATAATCTCGGCGTTGCCCAGTCCGTTCTGGTAGGAACACACCAAGGTATCTTGGCTCACCACGGGCGCGACGGCCGCAACTGCGCCAGCGGTGTCATAGCTCTTCACGGTGATGAAGATAGCGTCGAAGGCGCCGGAAGCAGGAACAGTGGTCAGTGGCCTCAGATGCTCCTTGAGGCGATGCTCGCCGAAGATGCCGGTAATGCGCAGTCCGTCACCGCGAATGGCGTCCATATGCTTTGGCCGCCCTACGAGCGTGACGTCGTACCCGGCCTTCGCCAGAAACCCGCCGAGCACGCTGCCAAGAGCGCCCGCTCCCATTATCAAGACGCGCATGGGTCCTATCCCCCCTCAAGCTTCGCCGCAGCGCGGGTTTCGGGAATCCTCGGGACAAGGCGCTTGCGGCGTTAGCTGCTTGGCGTCAGCATAGCCACAGTTGCACCTTGCGTTCGATATCCGCATAGCGTTTCTTTGTGACGGGTACAGGCGGTTTCGCGGCGACAATGTCGATGCGAATCGAACGTTTCCGCGGCTTCTTC
>PUMX01000159.1 GCA_003552485.1 Candidatus Hydrogenedentota bacterium | reverse complement strand
GTCTACTCGAACAACTTGAAGAGAACCGCCGCTGGGACCCCATCGTCGATGAGGTCTACCTGCAGGAACACGAAAAACGTATCGAAACAGACGCGCCCGTCGACGCCGTCGAAGTCTTTCAGGGGGCTTTGTATGCCGTGAAGGAAGGGACGGTGTATCAACTGTCGGGCGACATCCTATCCCCCGCGCCCGAAGCGCCCTCGGGCATGCACAGCCTTCACAACCTGGACGGCGCGCTCTGGGGCATCGCGGACGAGGGCCTCTACCGCTATGACGGGTTCACGCTCACCCAAGTCGACGACCGCCAGTTTGTCGACCTGACCATGCATCGCGGCGACGTGCACGCCGCCACGCGGATGGCGGTGTACCGCTATGAGGACGGCGAACTCATCGACATCGAGCCGGAAGACGGCTACCGCTCGCATAGCCGGGTGTTCGAGCTGGACGACGGCGTTCAGTATCTGCCTGAGCCGCTCGAATTCGGACCCACCGAGCACGTGCTGTCCCACGGCGGCGCTATCTATGGACTGCGCGGAGACAATCTCTTCCTCTTCGATGGCTTCGCGATTCAACCGCACACCGCGGACTGGGGCATCCTGCGCACCAGCGACACGCGCGACATGCTCTCCATGGGCAATCGCCTTTACGTGGCCACGGGCCGCGGCCTGGCCATGCTGCGCGGCTATACGCTGCACACGCTGACCGGCAAGGACGGCCTGCCCTATGAGGACGTCACCTGTCTGGCCGAAGGTTTCGACAACGACCTCTGGATCGGCACGACGGAAGGCGCCATCCGCAAAGTGGGCGATGGCGATTACCACTACTTCGCCGCGCAACGCTGGCTGCCGGACAACCACGTCAACGACATCGCCGCGGGCGATAACGTGGTCTACGTCGCAACCGACGGCGGCCTCGGGGTTATCGAGTACGCGCCGTACACCCTGCGCAAGAAAGCAGACCTCTTCGAGAACTACTTGGACGAATGGGGCCACCTCCGCCACGGCTTCGCGCATCGCGTGCGCTATGACGACGGCGAATGGATCCGCGAGGTCTCCGACAACGACGGCGGATGGACCGCGCATTACCTCGTGGCGATGAGCTACAAATACGCCGTCACCGGCGACGAAGACGCCCGCGAACGCGCTGTCGACGCCTTCAAGGCTATGCTGTGGCTCGAAGAGATCACGCCCATGGAAGGTTTTCCGGCCCGGGCCATCTACACCGTGGGCTCGAATGAACGGCGCGGCTGGACCGGTTCCGGCGGCTGGCCCGCGCAGTGGCATCCCACCGAAGATGGAAACTGGGAGTGGAAAGGCGACACGTCGAGCGACGAAACCGGCGCCCACTATTACGCCGTCGCCATGTTCCACGATCTCGCTGCGCGCGGCGAAGAAAAAGAGCGCGCCGCCGAACATATCCGGCGGATGACTGACCATATCATTGATAACGGCTGGCTGTTGCGCGATATCGACGGCACGCCCACACGCTGGGGCCGTTGGGATCCGAAATACCTGCACAATCCCTACGGCCAATACGCCCAGGGCCTCAACGGGCTGGAAGCGCAGAACAAAGCCATCACCGCGCTCGCGTTGACCGGCGAAGACCGCTTCCAAGAAGGCCTCGAACAGCTCATGGAATGGCGCTACCACGAGGAGACCGTGCGCCAGAAGCTTACGTTTCCGCCCAACTATAACGTGCGGTGGGACGACCGGCTCGCGTTCCTAAGCCTCTTCCCCGCGCTCAAGTACATCGAGGATCCGCGGCTCGAGACCATCTACCGGCAAAGCCTCGAACGCAGCTGGGAAATCAAGCGCATCGAGCAGTTCGGCTGGTTCAATATCGCTTACGGCATCCTCACCGGCAATGAGTTCGAAGCTGAAGCGACCGCCGCGCACCTGCGCGAATGGCCCATCGATCCGCGCGCGTACAACTACGACAACTCCGTGCGCGACGACTTGTGGACGACCGAGATCGCGCCTTTCGAAGTGGACGGATACGTCCAATACGCCGGCACCTATGGAGAACCCGCGCCGCGCGCGCCGTCCATGCGCAACCTCGAACCATTGCGCATGGATCGCAGCACGCTCATCTTCAGCGGGGGCAGCGGAGGAAACCGGGTCACCGAACCGACCACCTGGCTCGAAACCTATTGGAAAGGCCGGTACTACGGGCTGATCACCGAGCCGGAAACCGATGATCCGGATCTCATCTCGAAAGAGCCCACCGGCGAACAACATGGACCGCCGCCGTTTGACGGCCCCGACCGTCCCGGCGATCTGCTGGACATGGACTAAACCCGCATCACCCCAACCCCGGGAGCGCGTACGAATCGGGCCGTTCTTCGGTCCACTCGTCAAGAAAGACCTGGGTTCATGATGTGATGCCTCGCTATTGGCGTTGTGGAGCCGAAAGCGTAGCCGGATGCAGCAAGGCGACGCTGGAAGCTCCACAACGCCACCCAAATCTTCCGGGAATCCTCCGCGGCCCGCTATTCAGCGAAAGTGGCCCCCGTCCCTACCCACACGGATAGCCAAAACAGGGCTCCGTCCT
>PUMX01000270.1 GCA_003552485.1 Candidatus Hydrogenedentota bacterium | reverse complement strand
GATGAGCGGAGCGAACAGATTCATGAAGAGGATGGCCAGCATAATCCCTTCAGGGAAGGCCGGGTTAATCACGCGAATGATGATGGCCAGCACCCCAATCAAGATTCCGTATATCCACTTGCCTTTTTCCGTAAATGCGGACGACACGGGGTCGGTCACCATGAAAACGGTGGCGAAGGCGAATCCGCCCAACACGAAATGCCAATAGAATGGCACGTTGAAGAACGGGTTCGTTTCCGACCCAATAAGGTTTAACGCCAGGGCCATGACAAAAAATCCACCGGCGCAACCGGCCATGGCGCGCCAGGATCCTACGCCGGTGACAATTATTAGTATGGCCCCCAGCAGACAGGCCAAGGCCGAAGTCTCGCCCATGGAGCCCGGCATAAAGCCCAGGAACGCCTCCATCCACGTCAGGCCGTTGTTCGCTTCGAAAGCGGCGGGGCCCTCGTCAAAGGCTTGCGCCAGCCAGGTAGCGCCCGTAACGCCGTCAGGCGCTTCCCAGGTTTTCGCCAGGATCCACACGCGATCGCCGGAAAAAGTGGCGGGATAAGCGAAGAAGAGGAAAGCGCGCGCCGTCAGGGCCGGGTTCAAGAAATTCATGCCGGTGCCGCCGAAGATCTCTTTGCCCACGACGACGCCGAACAGAATGCCCACCGCTACCTGCCACAACGGCGTCGTTGGAGGAAGCACCAGCGGGAACAACATGCCCGTGACGAGAAAGCCTTCGTTAACATCGTGTTTACGCACGATACTGAACAACACTTCGGCGTTGCCGCCAACAATGAACGTCACAAGCAATACCGGCAGGAAGTAGAGCGCGCCATGCACGACATTCGCCGCAAAACTGCCCGGATCAAACGCCAGCCCCGACCACTCCATGACTGAGGTCTGCCACCGGTCCAGCGGAGGCGCGCCGTCTTCAATGGCGATGTGCGCTTGCAGGCCGGTGTTATACATGGCCATCAGCACACATGGAATCAACGCGATGACCACGATAATCATGAGGCGCTTCAAATCAAGCGCGTCACGCACATGAGCGGCGTTCCTCGTCACGCGCCCCGGCGTAAACAAGAAGGTGTCCACACCCTCAAACAGCGGATAGAAGGTCTCGAACCTTCCGCCCTTTTCAAAAAGGGGCTTGTACTTGTCCAACTGACTGCGCAGGAACTTCATTAGCCTTCCTTTTCAATAATGTCCAAGACGGTGCGCAGATACGGTCCATACTCATACTTGCCCGGACATACGAAAGTACACAAGGCCAAGTCTTCCTCGTCCAGCTCGAGGCAACCCAAGCGCTCGGCGCGTTCGATGTCGCCAATAATGAGCGCGCGCAACAGAAAAGTAGGAAGAATATCCATGGGCATGACCTTTTCGTACAAGCCAATAGGCACCATGGCGCGTTCGCTGCCGTGGGTGGCGGTGGTGAAGTCGAATTTCTTGCTGGGCATCCATCTTGAAACAAAAACGCTCAATACCGAAAACTTGTTCCGGCCCGCCGCCAGCCAGCCGAGAAACTCCCGCTCGCGCCCTTCACGGATAACAGATACCTGCTGATGATATTGGCCCAGATAACCAAACACCTCGCCCATGGCGCTTCGGCCAGACAATACTGACCCGGATATCACCCGGCTCTCGCCTTCTTTGAGTTCCCCGTCCACAAGCGTATCGATAAACGCGCCACGGCGCGTCTCAAGCAAACGCGGTTCGCGCACCTGGGGGCCCGCCAATGCAATAATCCGCCGCATATCGAGCCGCCCCGTCTGAAACAGGCGGCCGATAGCCACGACGTCTTGAAAGCTAAGATGCCACACCACCTTTTGAAATGGCACGGGATCGAGCATGTGAATGTGCTGACCTACGTTCCCGGCGGGATGCGGACCCTCAAATTCTTCGATACGCACGCCTTCAACATCCGCTCCAGGCAACTCGTGCCCGGGATGTTTGCAAAGGTAAGTGGGGCCTTCGCTGAGCCGTGCGGTAAGGCGAAGGCCCAGCGCGAAGTCCTGCTCCGTCCCTTGCGTCACGGCATCCATCGGAGGCGCAAGGGGATTGGTGTCCGTTGCAGTAACAAAAATCGAATGGGGTTTGCCGTCAACGGGAGGCGCTTTACTGAACGGCCGGGTGCGAAGCGCTGTCCACAACCCGGACTCAATTAGCAGAGCCCGAACTTCTTCGGCGGTGTATTGGGCGGGGGGCTTGTCGAGAAAATGCTCGAACGACTGGAATTCGTCCTCGCGGGGTTCACCGGCCCGTTCGGTTTCGCTGAGATCGATGACCACGGACTGCAGGGCGCGCCGCGCTCCCCTGTTTATCGCCGCGACGGTTCCAGCGCCAGGGGCCGTGTAGATGACGCCGGGGTTCTTCTTGTCCTCGAACAGCAGCTGGCCCCGTTTGACCGTGTCGCCCGCCTGCACAAACATCCGAGGACGCATGCCCACATAGTCTTCGGCCATCAACGCAACGCGCGGCGTCTGCCGGGCAAGTTCGACACGGTGTTCCGGCGCGCCGGTGATAGGGATATCCAGCCCCTTAGTTATTGTGTGTACG
>PUMX01000190.1 GCA_003552485.1 Candidatus Hydrogenedentota bacterium | reverse complement strand
CAGTGACGAGGCGAGCGAGCGGCGCTCCTCCGCCAAATCCGCCCAGTATGCGTCAAAATGCGCGCGCGCTTCCGTCAGGCAACCGTTCTCCAGCAGAAGGCGGGCAAGGTATAGCCGGGCGTCGTTTGGGGGACGGCCCTCATCCAAGGCGTCGCGCAGGGATTTCCGGGCCGTTTCGCGATCTCCCCTCAGCATGGCGTGGACCCCCTCCGCATAAGGGGTTAGCGTGTCCCCGCCGGCGAGGTCCTCCAACGCCTCCATCGCGCCCGGCATGCCCTTCAAGCGCGTCCCAAATTGCGTGACCACGTCACTGGCGATGGGGGGATGCGTATTCAGCGCGCGAATGAGGGTTTGCTCGCTCTCGAACACGCCGTTCTGCTGGTGCTGTTGCTCGGCTTCATCGACCAATTGGGCGGCGGTGTACCGGGCGTTGAGCGCCTGCCCGTAGCCGCGCAGGAGATACAAGCCGGTCATGCCTGCGACTAGGATGAGCGCCCAGAGAAGGGCATTGTACACAATGTAGCGGGACAAACTTCTGTGCATAAGCAGCGGGGTTCCTTGCTTGGGACGCGGTCTCTGCCCATGGCGTGGCGAGTACTCGAGTCGTGCTGAAGTTGTGACTCTTCCGATTGCGTTCTATTTAGCCTAACATCTCGTTACAAAAGAGCCATCCCGTAGGGATGACAGCTGGGGTCGCTTTAGATGTCCATATCACGCATAGAGACTAGGGTCCAGCACTGGTTGTGAACTTCAACCGAAGGCAATCCAGCGGCGCCAAGCCGCATTTGTCCACAAATTACGGGCTGAAGATGTCCTAGGAGGTTTGGTCAATCCGCAGCACGACCGGTATCGTCTTCAAGAGGATCCGCAAATCAAGCCAAAGGGACCACTGCTCAATGTACGCGATGTCCAATTGCACCATCTGATCAAACTGGAGGCGGTTGCGGCCGCTGACTTGCCATAGGCCGGTTAGGCCAGGACGGATGTGCAGGCGCCGTTGGTGCCATTGCTGATATTCGTCGACTTCGTATTGGATCGGCGGACGCGGCCCAACGAGGCTCATCTCTCCGCGTAACACGTTAAACAACTGAGGCAATTCGTCGAGACTGGTCGGGCGAATGACGCGGCCCACGCGCGTTACGCGCGGATCCTCCTGAATCTTGTACAGCCCTTCACTGTCCTCGCCATCCGCTAGAACGCCCTTGGCTTGGATGAGCTGCTGAAGATATTCCTTGTGAAGATCCTCGCTCGCGTCCGTGCGCATGGACCGGAACTTGAACATACGGAAGGTCCGGCCGTTAAGGCCTACGCGTTCTTGAATAAAGAAGACGGGGCCCTTGGAATCGAGTTTGATCGCGAGCGCCACGAAGAGCATGACGGGAGAGAGCGCGGCGAGCGCGGATGCGGATATCGCGATGTCCATGGCCCGTTTCATGAACTGGGCCTTGGTGGCGTAAAGCCCAAGGTTTTGCACGTGGAGCAAGGGGACCGAGCCCACGACTTCCGGCCGGGCGCTGGTCTGGAAGAAGGGGTGAAACGGGGTCACCATCTTCAGATCGGCCGCCATGCGCCAACACGTTTGCGCCAGGTCCAGGCGTTGCTTGCTTGTGAGCATACCCGGATCGCACGCCAGAATGACCTCGTCGAGGTTATGCCGATTGATTAATGCGGGCAGATCCTCCAGCATGCCGAGCCATGCGCCGCCGTCCTTCCCGGCATCATCAGGGGCGGCCACGTGGCCCACGAACTCGTATTCCGAACTGGGAGAATTCAGCGCATCCACAAGCTCCTCAGGCTGAGCGCCGCCGTGGATGATAGCGGTGCGCGTGCGCCCAATGCCCAAGGCATGGAGACTGAGCAGGGCGATCAACGTGGCGCTGTGGGCCAGCAGTACGCCGATAAACACCAGAGCGCTGAAGTAGATGAAGAACAGCGGGGAAAACGGCGTTGCTTCGCCCGTGGCCCCACCGCCGTAGGCGTAGGAGAGGAGGAGCAGCACAGCCGAGCCGAGGAACGCGCCTTTTAGCACCGTGGAAGTGCAGGCAAACGGGCGCGTGTCGCCTAGATTCGGCCGGAAAAGCCCGAGCCATTGAAAAAGCAGGAGATGGATAACAGGCGACACAAGAACCAGGGGCAAATACGGGGCGAACTCGGGTGATCGCAGCGTCTGCCCTAGCAGCGAGGGGAGATTGCCAACCGAACGGTCTATTTCGCCCATGGACGCGGGCCACCCCTGATCCATGAGATACGCCAGGAGCACGGCTCCCCCGCTGACGCCAGCCGCCAAGAGCACTTGCACCGTGATCAGGACGTTGCGTTTGCGCGCCCGTCCCCAGCCGACGGCCCACGTCGAAGGATCGAACCGTTCGCGGCCCTCGGCGGTTGCGTCACCGGCGGAGGCCGCATGCTGCTGATGGGATGTATTGCCGGCGTTAACGCTCATGAGACTTTGGATTGGGCGAACGTGTGGACCGCTTCGGCGACATGCGCGACTTGTTCTTCGGTTAGATGCGGATGCATCGGGAGACTCAGGATGCGGCCAGCGGCCACATCGGT
>PUMX01000200.1 GCA_003552485.1 Candidatus Hydrogenedentota bacterium | reverse complement strand
TTCACTTCGCCAAGGGAAGCCTGGTGGCGTTTTCCCCGTGAAGCCCATGCGTCGTGTGTGGCCATTTGCTCCGTTCCTCCCTCGCGTTGTGGGCCGGGACTCTGGCAGTCCCCCCTATTGTACGTGTAAGCCTCTCCCCTAGCTTTCCCTAGGTTTCCTCAGAATGCCCGGGCGTTTCGTCCACTTCATGACCGCCCGGCGGCATCCGCCAAGCCGAGAGTCGAGGAGTGGCGTCTTCCGGGAAATACGCAACAGCCTGGGCGCGCCGCGTGCGCAGCGTATACCATTCGTCTCCATTGACCCGCGTCTCCAGGTTCGCGGTCGCTTCCAGCCGCAACGCGCGCGACCGGAACCCCAGCGCCTCGGGGCCCACGGCCTCTTGGGCAATGGCGAAAACCTCCGAAGCCCGTTCCGCGGCGTTCATAAGCTGGTCCATGTTGTCGAACGGGCGCTCAGCAAGCACGTCGGACAAGCGTGCGTCTTCGATGCCGAGCAACACCTGAAGGGCTGTTTGCGGAATGGTGTTTACGTTCAAAAACCCCACGGGCGGCGCGCTAGGCGGAATCGAATCCGTGGTGACCAAGCTATGATCCAGTTGTTCATAGGTCTCGGCGTCAAGGATTCCCCTGCTCACCAACTCATTAGGCGAAGCCAGCCAGCGTCTTCCATTGCCTGGCTTTTCGCCGGGTTCAGGCAGGGCCGCCGCCAGCGCATCCACGGCGTCCTGGTCCAGTCCAAGGATGGCGCCGAGCATGGGGGGCGGCGTATGGTTCAGATTTAACCGCGCCTGCTCATCGGTCACGAGCACCTCAACGGTGACGCGCCGGGTTTCACGCGCCTCGAGCTGATCCTCGTGGCGCCGGTAAACGGGCAGCGTGTAGGTGAACTCGTCGCCATCGGTGACGGCCTCGCCATCGGCCAACGCCTGATGAATGGCGCCCATGGCCGCGTGAACGCCGGCTTCGGCGCCCACCCGGGCCTGGCGCGTTTCCGCCTCGTAACGGATCTGGTCAGTCTCGATGCCCATGTAGGTCAGGTAACCAGCGCCCAGTATCGAGAAGATCGCGAGGAGGGCAAGCGCCGTAAGGAGGGCTGTGCCTCTGCGCGAACAGGCTGTATTGCGTTCATTCGCCATGATAGAATCACTCCTCCATGCCGTAATCATCGAGGAATACCGGAATAACGGCTCTGTGAGCCACCTGCGTCTCTACGCGGTCCGGATCGACAAGGGAAAGGCTTAGGCGGATCGCCTTGGGTGTGGCGTACGGTTCGTCCCAGTAGGGCAACCAAGGCGGATCGCCGCCGGTGGCAAACTCGGTGCGGAACCCAATGACTCCCTGCAATTGAGCCGCGCCATTCTCCTCGGGTTCTTCGCCAAGTTCGTAAACGGAGCGGTACAAAGCGCCAACGCCGTTGCTGCGTTCAATCCAGTAGCGCACCATGACTACTCGCTCATCTTGATCGGCGCCGCTGATCAAGATAGGAAAACGCATCTCATCGCTCTCGAGAGGAATCCGCCAGAACTGGTCATCCTCGAAGGCCGTTGCGTCGGAAGCCGTGCTCGTTAGCGGTTCGCCTACCGTCGCCGGATGCGCCATGTCGAGGACATCCCGGCGGATGAGGGCCAACGCCTGGCGGGCTTGCGCATCCAATTCGGTGCGATCACGCAGTTCGGCATACCCGTCCATAACACCATAGAGAATCTGAAACCCCAGTGCGGCGACAATCCCCACGATGCCGAGCGTCACAACAATCTCGAGAAGGGTAAACCCCGCGCTGGAACGATTGCCGGTGCTCATAACTGTTCCTCCACGCTGGCCCAAGGTACGGCGCCAGTCAAGGTGAGGCCATGGGTTCTGCCGCGCGTTTCCCACGTTACAAGAACGGCGGCTACCGCGTGAGTAGCCTCCGGCTCAGGCCGTTTGACAAGAGCCCGCCAGTTCAGGCGTTCATATGCGCCCCGTTCGCGCTCGTATGCCCGCCGGTCCGTGGGCATCGTTGCGGGAAGCGCCTCAAACCCTGCTTCAGGTTGCGTTTCCCGCCATGTGAGTTCCTGGAACTCGCCGTCGTCCCACGCATCCGCCGCCGGCCACTCAAAACTGGCTGGCGCCCGTTGGACAAGAATCAATACCTCTTCGGCCAATCGTCCCGCGGCGGCTTCGTCCCGGTTGGTTTGGAAAAGCACGGCGCTGGATGCGTACATCGAGATGATAATAAAGCTGGCGACGCTGAGCACAGCCAGCGCTGCGAGAATCTCCAGCAGGGTGAAACCGGCCATTGGCTGGTTTATACACCGTGACCTCGGCTTTCTCACACCATATCCCCTTTTCTGTGCACTCCGATACGCATTTTGGCGGACCGTTTACGCGGTGAGCTAACTCCCCCTAACAGTCCCCCGCGAACAAGAAGCCGACTCATTCCCGTACAGCGACTCCTCTCCACATTTTGCCCATTGAGATTAAGCGTAACACGAAAAGTTCGTGAAAGTCAACAGTTTTCTTGACCCCCAAAAAAACAGCCCAGCGCCTCTCTTTTTTCGGCAAATGTTGCTACTGCTGTTA
>PUMX01000361.1 GCA_003552485.1 Candidatus Hydrogenedentota bacterium | reverse complement strand
GTAGGCGTGGCGGCAGCCGCGGGCGACGAACACAGAGGCCGCCGCCACGATGAGCACAATGATGGCCCACCGATGACGGCGCAGAAATGCGGGATTCACACGCCGTGGCACGGACTACTCCTTCACGTTGTCCCGTGGCCGAACGGGAAGCAACAATGCGCTCGGGTATTCTTCGCCCCAATGCACTGTGTTGTTCGCTACTTCTCGCCCGTTCTCGCCGGGAAAATCCTCCCCTGTATTGGGATTAACGTCAAACCGCGGATAATTGCTGCTCGAAACATGCAGCCCGATGCGGTGGCCTTTGTTGAACACGAGGCTGATAGACCACAGATCAATAGTTAGTTCGCCGACTTCGCCTGGGGGCAGCAAGTCCGGCTCTGCAAAACCATTACGAAACTTAACCCGCTGGATGCTGTCGAGCATCAGAATCTCACGGCCATCTGGGTAGATATCAACGAGTTTCGCGGTGAAATCGGTATCCACCGCGTCGGACGAGACAAACACTCGAACGGAGACCGGCCCCGTAATCTCGATCGGTTTGTCGAGCGGCTCGGTGGCGAATGTGAGCACGTCGTTGCGTTCGCCCAGCTCCGCTTGGTTCGTGGGGCCCGAGGGAATCAGAAGATTTTGACCGCCCCGCGTCGGCACAGGGTTGGCCGGGTCGAACGCGTAGGCAGCCGAGCCATCGTCCATGGGCTCCATCGACAACAAGCCGTCACCGGCTAGGTATAGGGGCGTCTCTTCAGTCTCGAATGGCGGCCAGGTATCGGCCGTCCGCCATTCGTTTCCGGGGGCGTCGGGGTCATCCACGTCCCCCATGGTGTAGTAATGAACCGCGGGTTCCTCGTCAATGCCGGCGTCTTCGCCGAACAACCAGTGCTGAAACAAGCGGCGCTCAAAGTCCGCAATGTCGAAGTCGTAATTCTCGGGAAAGCGCAGGTCGCCAGTTTCGCGTGTAACACCGTGAGGCCAAGGCCCCATCACGAGAAACTGATTCCCGCGCGCGCCTTCGCCTCCTTCATACTGGCGTGTAACGAAACTGTTAATGGTTCCTTGGGCGAAGATATCAAACCATCCGCCCACGTGTAGGCCGGGCGCCGTGATGTATTCGGCCCGCTGCTCGGTGTTGAATTGCTCCCAGTATTCGCCATAAGTGGGATGGTTCTTCCAGATATCCACGATGTATTCATTGCCTTGGGATTCAGTCCAGCCCTCGCACAGTGATTTGCGCCACACGCCCCCCTGATAACTCAGTTGGCCGTAGAAATTGGAGGCCGCCACAAGCACCGACTGGGCGGCGATGTCCGCGCCGCTGGCCGCCGCAAGCAACTGTGTGATGCCCAGCGCCGACCCGCCCCATGTGGCGACTTGGCCATCGGACCACGGCTGCATCTTGATCCAATACACGGTGTCATGCCCGTCCTGATGGCGGCCCCAGCCGTCATCGGTGAAGACCATGTCCTTGCCTTGGCTGCCGCCACGGCCGCGGGTGTCTTGGATGACAAAGGCGAGGCCTCGCTCATTGTATGCCGGCGCCAGTGTCGCGCCGGCGCCGCGTCCGTATACCGATCGCGTCAACACGGTGGGAAAAGGCCCCTCGCCCTCGGGCAGAAAGACCTCCGTGGCGAGCAAAGCGCCGTCGCGCATGGGCGCCATCCACAACTCGCCCGTGGTGGTTTCAGAGGTTGCGGCAGCGCATACGAGAAGCGCAAGAGTTGCTCCGATCCGGAAAGCCCATGCGTTGAGATTCATGCCAAGTCTACCCCTTTCAGGCGGCTATAAGCAGAATGCTTTGAAAACGGTTGCCCCAAAGCCGTGGAATTGATTGTAGCGCCGATGGGTGAAGCGTTAAAGGGAGGCTCAGCGCACAGCCGAAGAATCTCTTGGGCGTCTGAACGATGAACAGAACTCCACCCAACCGGGGACAAGCGGCAGGTTGAACACCGGAACACGCTCACTCGTTAGCAGGGGTGATTTCCAGGTCTTCTTGTAACGCTATCATCGCCGCAGCGAATCGCCGACCCAGTTCACGCGAACTCTCAGCGTCGAAGTGGATGCCATCCACATGCGGCCCCAGCCCATCGGATGCAACAAAGCCGACGTGCGGCAACGCTTTCGCCGCGGCCTGGTGCGCCGCGTCCACACGTTGGCGTCCTTCGGGCCATGACGAAAACTGGCCCAACTGTCCGATTACGACGGGAACCGCCGGCGCGTCGAATTCCGCGCGCAACCGTTGGATCAGTTCTTTCAGCGCTGGGTAGTACGAGCCGTCAAGCCCCATGTCCGTATCTGATTCGCCTTGATGCCACAGGATTCCACGCAATGATCCGGATTCTAGCGCAACGTTCATACGGGCGAGCATGTCTTCATAGGGATGGGTATCGGTGACTTCGTCATAGGCGCCCGGCTTCCACACCCGAATGGATGTTCCGCCGACAGCGCACGGGACCAGGCCGATTTTGCGAGAAGGTTGCTGTGCGGCCATTTCGATCCCGAAAGCGCGTCCTGGGCCGACACCCGCCACAGCGGGCTTATCAAAGTGCATGGGCTCGACAGCAGGCGTCCATTGATTGGACCGGTCGAGCATCATTACTTGGGGATGCGGCTGCGTATCTTCGGCTTTAACTACGCCGCGCCCCGCCATGTTGGATTGCCCAACGAGCAGGTAGATGTCAAGACTATCTGAGGCTGTATGCTCGTCTGAAACGGCGCCTCCCGCCGCCTGAGCGGCGAGAGCGAGCGCCACAAGAGGAATCAAGCGCAGGCATGCGATACGGAGCATTTGTCTATCCTTACACGTCTCGTCTTGATTCGCCCGGCTGGCGCGCGTCTATCATCGCTGGTTACACGCTTGAGGCGGCCGCTCGTTTACGGGCGTATTCGGCTTTCCAGTGCTTCTTGAAACAATCGCGGCGCCACTTGGTGAACTCGTCGGAGTGCACCCGTTTCATGAGATCAAAAAAGCCCTGCTGCAATTCGCTAGGCGACATATGCTTTGGCTGGAAGTTCACGTCATACAACGTGCACTTATGCCACGCCTTATCCTCGAGAAGCCGGCCTTCCCTTTTGAGCCGGTCATAGAGTTTCGTGCCGGGGAAGGGAGTGAGCACCGTGACCTGGACCTCGAACAATTCCGTTTCTTCAACGAAATTATAGATGTCCTCGAAAACCTGCGGTGTGTGATTGTCGAGTCCGACGACGAAACAGCCGTTGACCGTGATCCCGTGAGATTGAATGGTGCGGATGCGTTCTTTGTAGTTTTTGAACTGTTTCATCTTCCAGTTCGTATTCAGTTCGACGCCGTCAAGGCCTTCGGCTGTCGGGCTTTCAAGCCCGATGAGCAATTGCGCGCAACCGCTGTCGCGCATTTGTTGCAGGAATTCCTCGTCTTCGCCGACCCGCAAGTCAGCCTCGGCGAACCAGCGGATCTTGCGCTTGGCCAATTCGGGCAAGAGCTCACGCCAATAGCGCCGGCGCACGAAGGTGTTATCATCCGCGAATTCGATGAAGGGACGTTTCTTGAACGTTTTCAAGTAGTCAATATCGGCCAGCACCTTCTCGCCGGATTTCTGCCGGTACTTCTCCATCATTAGCGTGGATGTGGCGCAAAACTCGCAATTGAGCGGACAGCCCCGGCTCGTCTCGACCGTGATCCGGCGATAGTTGGACAGGTCCAGCAATTCGTATGCGGGAATGGGCAGTTGCTCGAGGTCGAACTTCGCGCGCAACTCACCGTAGAACGGTTTCAATTGGTCAGCCTCGCAGTCGGCGAGGATTTGGCGCCAGGATATTTCGCCTTGCCCGATGACAACCGCATCGCAGTGTTCGGCGGCTTCTTCAGGCAACACGCTGACGTGCGGGCCGCCCATGACGGTGCGTATGCCCCGCTGACGCAGCCGATCGGAAAGCTTATAGGCCTCGAAAATCTGAGCGCTGTAACAAGAGATTGCGGCGAGGTCGAAGCGCTGACTATAATCGAATTCTTCGATATCCTCGAGTTCGAAGTAGACGTATTCGTGTTCGCCCGGCGTCAAGCCAGCCACAGTTAACAAGCCTAGGTTGGGAAGCGCCGTGATGGCCGTCCAGCGTTCGTGCAAGCCCGGTAATGTCTTCCAGAGCTGGTTAATCTCTGGGTTGACTGCCCGGGTTGCGCTCATTGAAATCAACGCTATACGCATTACGGCCTGCTCCTTTTGTCTGTTGGAAAGCTCATCAAATGTCTTTTCACCGTTCTCCCCCTATGGGCGCTTCGAAGGTGGGGGCGGCCAGATTGTATTGGATAGCGATACTCGCGCCGAGGGGAAAACGCCCTACTCTCTCAACTGTACATGCTCTTGCCCTCTTGTTTCCACCATTCCGGGGCTTGGAACACTGCGCCTGGAAGCCGTATTTCTCCAGCAGGGCCCGTCAAGGCGGACTCGTCGGCCTCTTACACCGTCCGCCATCATGCTATTGCGTGGAAATGCATGTCATAGTATGCTTTTCGCGAGCACGGCGGAGGCGTCCGATGCTGTGGCGCCGGCGCGCTTTGCCAGCCATGAATGTTCTGTAGGGAGGGTATTGTATGCAAGTGAGCGTAATAGGGTTGGGATATGTTGGCTTACCGCTGGCGATGGAATTCGCTCGCGTTGGAATCCGCGTTACAGGCGTGGACGTCAGCCCGGCACGCGTCGCCGCGGTCAATTCGGGTCAATCGCATGCGTCCGATGTTCCCAACGACAAGCTTCAAGAGCACGTGGACGCGGGCCTTATCTCAGCCACGGGCGACTTCGCCGCGATCAAGGACTGCGATGCGGTGTGCATCTGCGTGCCTACTCCCCTGCGCAAGAGCCTGGACCCCGATATCTCGCACATCGTTTCGGCGGTGAACGAGATTTCACGCCATTTGGCGCCGGGTATGCTCATTGTGCTCGAGAGCACCACGTATCCCGGCACCACGGAGGAGGTTGTGCTGCCTCGTCTGGCCGAAACGGGGATGAAGGTGGGCCGCGATTTCTTCCTCGCCTTCAGTCCCGAGCGTGTTGATCCCGGCAACAAGAAATACACCACCCGCAACACGCCCAAAGTGGTCGGTGGCGTCACGCCGGCCTGCGCCGACCGGGCGGCCGCGCTGTATCGGCGCGCTATCGATACCGTGGTCCCGGTGGGCTCCGCGCGCGCTGCCGAGATGGTCAAGCTGCTCGAGAACACGTTTCGCGCGATTAACATCGGGCTCGTCAACGAACTCGCCATCATCTGCGACCGCCTCAACGTAGACATCTGGGAGGTCATCGAGGCGGCCAAGACCAAACCGTTTGGCTTCATGCCATTCTATCCGGGACCCGGGCTCGGCGGGCACTGTTTGCCGATTGACCCGCTGTATCTGTCATGGAAGCTGCGGACTGTCAACTACACGGCGCGGTTCATCGATTTGGCGAGCAGCGTGAACTCGAACATGCCGGAGTACGTCGTTCATAAGCTCACGGACGCGCTGAACACCCATGAGAAGAGCGTGAAAGGCAGCCGGATTCTTATCCTCGGCGTGGCGTACAAGAAAGACGTGAGCGACGTCCGCGAGTCGCCGTCCCTGGACATCATGGCGCTGTTGTATCGCAAGGGCGCCAAGCTTTCATATGCGGACCCGTTTGTGGCTGAATTGACCCTGATTGACGAGATCTACCACAGCTACGATTTGGACGAGGGGCTCAAGGAATTCGACTGCGTTGTGATCGCAACCGATCATACCGCTTTTGACTATGCGGACGTGTTGCGTCAGAGCCGCCTTGTTTACGATTGCCGCAATGCCACTGCGGGGCTGGAGTGTCCCGAGACTTGTGAGTTGATCAAGCTGTGAGCCGGCGGTATGGTTGCTGCGCTTTGCGAGCGGCTCGATCCGGGGCGATGGCTCAAGAAAGGGGCGGTATTAGGAACCGCGCATGCGCGCGCGGGGTCTTTCCCGAAATTCCTTCTGGGGAGTAACGAGAGGCGGAGCGGCTGTGGGCAAAAAGGAGCCGCTACACGAGCCAAATGTTCAACGGCCGTGAAGGAGGTTGTGTTCCATCCTTCACGGCCGTCGCATTTCGTTGTGCTTGTGACGCAATGCGCGTCAGGCCAGGGCCTCACGTTCCAGCGTGCATGAGTGCCGCACGCCGCCGTCCAGTTCATGGATCCTCGCCGTCACTTGGCCCTCTTCCAACGTAATCGTGCCGAAGGACGGGTGTTGTCCCCGGTCACGCGGCGATTTGAGGTGCCCCGGGTTCATATACAGCGAGAATCCGATGTGTTCGATCACGGCGACATGGGTGTGTCCCGTGAGGATGATGGCGGCGGCCCGCTCCGTATGGCGCAGATCCTCTTCGGCATGAGCGCACGCGATGGAGACGCCCTCAAAGGTCTTGACGAGCCGCTTTTCCACGTTCCTGGCGCGGTACTCGGGGCATTGCAGGCCTGGCACCATGTAGACGGCGTGACCGAAGAGCCTGAGTTCCTTAGCGTCGGCGTAATCATCGCCGAGGTGGAAGATCAGCTCAACGCCCAATTCCTGCTCCATGACATTCGCGGCGTGATGCATCATGGCGCGGTTGCCATGGGTGTCGCTCATGACGCCAATAATCATTCGTTGGAGTATTCCTCATAGAGGGCAATGGCGTCGTCCATCGAGAGTTCGGATTCTGACACGGCGAGCCGAAACCGGAACTGCTTGGGTTCGCCAGCGGTCAGGTCGGGTTCGAAGAACGCGCCAAAGCGGGCGTAACGCCGGATCGAGTACATGGGCACACCCGTGGGATGGTCTTGCGGAGTCATGTGCACGACCCAGTAGCGCTCGCCACCTACCTCGGCGCTGCACATTACCCACCAAGCGTCCAGCACCTCGTCATTGTCGATTTCCTCGCCGCCGGGCTGCAAGTAGTATTCGGTCGTCTCTTCGTGTTCCGTCACTTCGTCATGTAGGCGAATCTGCATGCCGGCGTGGTGCGAATCGCCGCGCAATTCGATGTCGTTTTCGAGTGCGGTCAACGTGGAGGAGAAATCAATGATCCGCACGCCATTGGGTCCGGGCTGCGCCTCAATCCGCCGGATCTCTTCGATGAAGGCGTCGCCTTCGTCGTCCATCCAAAGAATCCTTTGTTCTTGATAAGCGTGGTCATCGCCGCCGCCGAGCTCAGTCCATTCCTGGTGCTGTTGCGTCGAGTTGCCCATATGCCAGGTATCGTACCGTTCACCTTCGATATTGGTGTGGTTCCATCCGATGAACAGGCCGCGGTGGTGACAAAACCGGCCGATGTGGTCCTTGGTGATGACCTCGTGTCCGTCGAAATCGTAGACGTGGGTGTAGACCTTGTTGGTAGGCTCTTCGAATCCCTCGGTGTAGGGCGTGTGCACCGTGCCCAGCCACCGTTCGCCACCGACGAAAAGGTCCATCCGCTGTTCAAAGGGCGCGCCCATGGCCGCGCCTCCGGCAAGACACAACAATACCGCGCCAACCATCACGCGAAAACCGATTGTACTCATGATGTTTCTCCCTTAATCTGTTTGTGTTGTTCACATACCGTTAACTGATTGACGGAAACCAAACTAAACTATATGGGTCTGCGTTGCAAAAAAAGTCGCGGCGCGCCGGGCGGCGCAGCTCAGCGTTGTAGTAACCCGGCGCTCCAACACCATGGAGCATCAGCCAATTGACTCGCTACTCGCCGCTTCTCATGGAAAACAAGGCGCTCGATGCGTTGCCCGCCCCTGTGGTTCCGGCTGGCTACACGCTGCGCGCGTACCGGCACGGGGACGCCGCCGCACTCGCCACTGTCTATGCGGCGTGCCGCCTTGGCTGCGACACGGCGGAGCTTGTCCTTGACCGGCTCGTGTTTCGAGGGTGGTTCGTCCCCGAACGGATGGTCATAGCCGAGAAAGACGCGCAGATCGCCGGGACCGCCACCGCCTGGCGCGACGCCGGCGATCCTGGCGCGGGTTATCTGCGCATGCTTGGCGTGCGTCCCCAAGACCGAGGCCGCGGGCTCGGCCGGGTGCTCGTGTTGACGGCGGTCGCGTTGACGCGCGACGAGGGGTTCGCCGCCCAACGCTTGTACACCGATGATTGGCGCCAGACAGCCATCCGCTTGTATCTGGAACTGGGTTACCGCCCCTTGTACGCGGATCACACGCATCCCGCCCGCTGGAGAACCATTGCGGCCGAGCTTGACTGTCCCGGAATCCTGGCCGGCGCGAGGGCTACACGTTGACGGATTCGCCCGGTTTCAGCATCACAGCGCGGCTGCCCACCAATTGCGCGAAGCGCTCGGGCTCGCCCGCGATCGGCGGCCAAGTGCCGTAATGGATGGGCACAACCCGTTGCGCGCCGATCCATTCGACCGCGCGCGCGGCGGAATTCGCGCCCATGGTGAACCGGTCGCCGATGGGAATGAAGGCGAGGTCAATGTTGAAGAATTCGTTAAGCAGCCTCATGTCCATCGTCAAGGCGGTGTCGCCGGCATGATATATCTGCCGGTCCTCGGTCTCGACGATGAAGCCGGCGGCGTCTCCCTTTTCGTAGGAATGCAACGCGTTGGTCATGTGAATGCGGACGCCGTCCACGGTAATGCTGCCGCCAATGTTCATGGGTTCGACGGTGTAGCCTTTGTTCCCGTATTCCATGGCCAATTCAAAGACACCCACGAACGTGGCTCCGTTCTTCAAGAAATGCTCGGTGTCGCCGAGGTGATCGGCGTGATCATGGGTGAGCAGTAACAGGTCAGCGGAAAGCTCCTCGGGCTTTGCGCTGGCCATGGGGTTGTCGGTCAGATAAGGGTCAATCAGAATCTTGTGGTTGCTGGTTTCGAGCCAGACGGCCGAATGGCCAAGCCAAGTTGCTTTGATACTCATGGCAAGCGATGCCTCCTTTGTGGTCGTTTCTTGCTTCCTCGCGTTAGAATGTTCATTCTAACAAGAGAGCGGGGGGCATTGCAGGGATTTTCGAGGGATCAATGGCGGAACGGTCCATAATAATCTTGCATTTGCCTCGGCATTGTGTTATTTCAAGACATTCTTGTCACTTTTTCCGGATGCCGCAAGTATGCCCGGCGCACAGCAAGGCGGGCCGGCGCTTCGATGATCGGAAGTCACGAAAGCCATTTTCTGGTGAACACGGGGGGCTCCTTGAAGGAGACTTGTTCTGTTTCCACGGTGATCGCCGAGGTTAGACACGTGCATCAGTCGTGTGGCGAGTGGCGGCCCATCATCCGAGTAGGGGAGCCCTTTTCAAGGTTCTGCAAATGAGTATTCATTCAACAGCCGTCGTCGATCCCAAGGCGCAACTTGCGGAAGACGTCGAGGTTCAACCGTTCAGCATCATTGGTCCGCACGTTACGATCGGCGCGGGCACGGTAGTGGGGCCGCATTGCGTGATCGATGGTCGCACCCAAATAGGGGAGAACAGCCGGTTCTTCAGCGGCGCGCAGATCGGCGTATTGTCTCAGGACTTGAAGCACCGAAAAGGCCTTATTGGCCGCACCGAGATAGGCGACAATTGCGTGTTGCGCGAGCACGTCACCGTGAGCGCGAGCACGATGACCAGCTACGACGACGACCATCGCGTGACCAGCATTGGCAATGGTTGCCTGCTGATGGCGTACGCGCACGTGGCCCATGATTGCCACATCGGCGAGCACGTGGTCATGGCCAATTGCGCCTCGCTGGCCGGGCACGTGGACGTCGAGGACTATGCCGTCCTTGGCGGGTTGTGTGGCGTTCATCAGGAGTGTGTTGTGGGTAAGCTTGCCTTTCTAGGCGGCATGACGCGCATCACAAAGGATGCCCCGCCCTTCATGATTGTCGAGGGTAATCCGGGTGTGTGTTGCGGACCCAACTCCGTGGGATTGCGCCGGGCTGGTTTCGATCAGGAGGCCCGTCGTCAGGTCAAGAACATGTATAAACTGGTGTACCGTTCCGGGTTAAACGCTACGCAGGCCCTGCAAGAGATAGAGGCCAAGATCCCTGAGTCGGAAGTGCGCGCGTATTTCGTCGAGTTTTACCGCAAATCCATCCGCGGGGTGACCTGACATGGCGCATGAGCCCGCTTCGGATTCGTCAGGTCTTTCCCAAGCGAGGAAAGCTCCCGCATAGTCCGTTATGAGTAAGAATCCATGACACCCATCCGTACCGGCGTGGCTGGTGTAGGCCACCTCGGATATCATCACGCGCGATTGTACGCCGATTTGGGCGAAGCGGAACTCGTCGGCGTGGCCGACCCCGACGAGGCGCGCGCGGCCGAAGTAGCGCAGACATTTAGCTGCCAAGCATTTCACGATGCCGAAGCGCTGATTGACGCCGGTGTGCAGGCCGTCTCCGTGGCCGCGCCGACCACCGTACACGCATCCCTGACGCATCGGCTGTTGGAAGCCGGCGTCGATGTGTTGGTGGAAAAACCCATCGCCAGCGCGGTGCGCGAAGCGGACGCCATGGTGGCCGCGGCGGCCCAATACGAACGCATTCTGCAGGTGGGACACGTCGAGCGGTTCAACGGCGCCGTCGAGGCGCTGCTGCGCGCGATCAAGCAGCCCCAGTTTATCGAATGCCATCGGCTTAGCCCCTACCCGGCCCGCGGGCACGACGTCAGCGTGGTCCACGATCTGATGATTCATGACCTCGAGATTGTGGGCGCGCTGGTTCCTGGCGAGATCAGTCACGTCGACGCTGTCGGCATACCTGTGTTCTCGAGCACTGAAGATATTGCCAACGTGCGCCTGCGATTCGATACGGGTTGCGTGGCTAATCTGACATGCAGCCGCATCTCCTTGGAGCGCATGCGCAAGATCCGTATTTTTGAGCCGGACGCCTATGTCTCGACAAACTACAGCGAGCAGGAGGTTGTGGTCTACCGCAAGAAACCGGGCGCGCCGCCGCCAGGGGCGAACCCCATGGAATTGATTACAATGGAAACCCTGGAGGTTGACCGCGAGGAGCCGCTGAAGAAAGAGATAGAAGCGTTCCTAGCGTCGGTCAGGACGCGCCGTTCGCCTGTGGTGAATGGCGCCCAAGCCACGGAAGCGCTGCGGTTGGCGCAAGACATCGTCAGCCGTATCCGGGAGCAAGCGTGACGCGCATTTTCTTCGTAGCAGGCGAGTCCTCCGGCGATATTCACGGCGGTAACCTTGTGCGCGCCATTCGAACGCTGGCGCCCGATGTCGCCTGTGAAGGGCTGGGTGGCGGCCACATGGCCGAGGCCGGCCTGGTGCTGCGGCATAATTTGGCCGAACGCGGCATCATGGGATTTACGGAAGTAATTAAGTCCCTGGGGTATATCCGGCGGATTTATCGGGAAACGGCGAGGTGCTGGGTTCAGGAACGGCCGGATTGCGTCGTCCTTATCGATTATCCCGGCCTCAACCTCCGCTTTGCCCGCACGGCGCGCAAACTTGGGATTCCCGTGGTTTACTACATCAGCCCGCAGGTCTGGGCCTGGAAACGCAAGCGTCTGTACACGCTGGCCCGCACGGTCGACAAGATGCTTGTCATACTTCCATTTGAGGAGCCGTTGTACCGTGAAGTCGGACTGGATTGCGAGTATGTGGGGCATCCGCTCTTGGACTATATCCAGTCTGTTCCGCTGGAGGGCCGGTTTCGCGACGGCTTGGTGATCGGATTGCTGCCGGGAAGCCGCGCGCAGGAGATTCAGCGCCTCATGCCGGTTATGGTTGGCGTCGCGAAGGGTATAAGCGAGGCTTATCCCGATGCGCGGTTCGTGGTCCCTTGCGTAGACGCCGCCCGGCAAGCCCAGGTGCGCGCCGCTGCTGAGGGTTTCCCGCTGGAGACGGTCGTGGGCCAGACGTATGAGGTGCTGGATGGCGCCCGCTTTTGCTTGGTGGCCTCGGGTACGGCGACCCTTGAGACGGCGCTGTTTGGCGCGCCCATGGTGGTGGCGTATAAGGTCTCGCCGTTGAGCTACTGGATAGCCCGCCTGCTGGTGCGCGTGGATCACATCGCGATGGCCAACATTCTGG
>PUMX01000274.1 GCA_003552485.1 Candidatus Hydrogenedentota bacterium | reverse complement strand
GAGAGAACGAAAGACTAGCAGGTTGGCCGCCCGTAGCGCTCTCAACTGCGCCATGGCGGTATCTAGTTTGCGGTCGTTATACCGGAGCTCCTCCGCCCAAGCCGCCTGATCAAAGGAGACTATTGTTGGCATTTCCTCGGCCAGCATTTGACGCACTCTGAAACCATACACGAGTTCGTTATCGGCCAAATGCTGAATGACTTCCACAATTGACCACCTTCCGCGTCGTTCCGGCACATGTAGTAGGTTTTCGGGCAAATCCACTGTCAACCGCGTCAGAGCCGGAATAAGCTCGCCAAGAATCTCTCCTGGCATCCGTCCGCCCAGTTGACGGCTTAGCTCCTTCGCCCGCTCCACAAGCCCGGCTTCCGCCGGCCTATTCCCAGAGACATTACTGGTTGACATGATTCCAGCGTCCTTGATGTGCTCTGTTAAGGCGCGTTAGCGTCCGCGGGGCGTGTGTTAGCTGATTCGACCGCTTTGACGCTTTCAATATCGCCATGATACCATACAGTTCCTTCTATCACACCCAAAGGAACGTTTCCTGCATGCTTGATCCCAGCTCCGATCCGAAGTACGACTCACGCAACCTGGCGGGGCCGCAAACCAGTACCTGGCGGCTTTACCGGCGATTGTTAGGGTATGCCATGGCATACAAGCTACGCTTGGCCCTTTCGTTGTTGTTCGCCTTGGTAGTCGCCGTATCATTTGGATCGATGATTATTAGCGCCGGCGCCGCTGTCAAACTCGTCCTCGGTGAACAGGACGACGTCGAGGAACAGGTATCCCGCTACGTCCAACAGATCGAAGACCAGGCCGCAAACCTGCGCGGCGCAATTGGCTGGGCCCCGCAAGAACTGGGCAACCGATTCGAGAATATCGTCTGGAGCATGCGGGATGATCCCATGCAAGGGCTAATGATCGTGGGCGGCGTGCTTATTATGCTCGCTTTGGCCGCCGCGTTGGCCCGGTTCATACAAGAGTACTTCGCAGGCTCGATCGGCGCCAGCATCACCGTCAAGCTCGGCGAAGAGATGTACCGGAACGTCATATCTCTCTCGCTAGCGTTCTTCGAGAAACGGAGTTCGGGCGAAATCCTGTCCCGATTCACCCACGACATCTTCACGGTAAACCGCGGGTTGGCGAGTGTCCTGGTTAAACTGCTCCGCGAACCGTTTAAAGTACTCCTGTTTCTTTGCATCGCCCTGTGGATCGATCCCATGTTGACGTTGGTGGGCCTCTGCGTGTTGCCGCCGGTGGGTTATGGCATCCTGCGGATTGGCAAGAAGGTGAAGCGCAACATGCGGCGCTCCCTTGAGAAGATCGCCGCGCTCGCGTCGCTGACCAATGAGAGCATTCGCGGCATTACGGTTGTGAAAGCCTTCGGTATGGAACAACACACCGCCACCCGCGTGCAGGGCGAATTCCAGCGGCTTCGGCACTACCTACTCAGAATGGTAAAAGCCAACGCGATTGTCGGGCCGATGACCGAGGTATTGCTTACCATTGGCATCGTGGTCTTCATCCTGCTGAGCGGACGTAAAGTGATTGTGGGCGAGTTGGATGGAGGCGACCTGGTCATGCTATATGGCGCGTTGGCGGCCATCCTCGATCCGGTCCGCAAGCTGTCCACCGTGAACAATCTGATTCAGACCAGCGTGGCCAGCGCGGAGCGCGTCTTCGAGTTTCTCGACGCCAAACCCAATGTGGAAGAAAAGCCCGGCGCCGTCTCTATCGCGCCATTGCAGGACGCGTTAGCTTTCCACGACGTGCGCTTTTCCTATGACGGCGTGCGCGACGTGCTTCACGGCGTAGAGTTTGAAGCGCGCAAAGGTGAAATGGTGGCCATCGTAGGATTCAGCGGCGCGGGCAAAAGCACGCTCATCAAGTTAATCCCCCGGTTCTACGACGTGACAAACGGGGCTATCACCATCGATGGCGTCGATATCCGCGAGGCAACCCTGGACTCTTTGCGCCGCCAAATCGGCATCGTCACGCAAGACACGTTGCTTTTCAAACAGACCATCCGCGAGAACATCGCAGCGGGTAATAAGGACGTCAGCGAGGAGCAAATCCGCCGCGCCGCTCGGCAAGCTCACGCCGATAGGTTCATTGAAGACCTGCCGCAGGGGTATGACACGGACATCGGTGAGTCGGGAATCACCCTCTCGGGTGGGCAGAAGCAACGCATCGCCATCGCCCGCGCGCTTGTCCGTGATCCAGCCATCCTAATCCTCGACGAAGCGACATCGAGCCTCGATTCCGAGAGCGAGCGATCCATCCAACAAGCGGTGGCCGAATTCATCGTTGGGCGCACCACCATCGTCATCGCCCACCGGCTGTCCACGATCCAGCGGGCCGACCGCATTCTCGTGCTCGATGAAGGCCGTATCGTTGAATCCGGCACACACACAGAACTATTGCAGCAGAATGGCATTTACTGCCGGCTCTATGAGACGCAAATTGCGCCCGGAACAAAGCCGGCGTCAGACAACTCGCGTGACACAACGGACGAGAATACCGGCTAACGCTAACCTTTCACAACACCGACGGGCCTGATGCGCG
>PUMX01000047.1 GCA_003552485.1 Candidatus Hydrogenedentota bacterium | reverse complement strand
CGGGTATCGGGCGACATCCCCAACCCCGGCTCTGGGACCGGCGCGTAATCGTTATCCTCGTAGGAATCTACGCCGCCTACGCCGCTATCTTGCTGCCAAGGCATATGTTCACATCCCACTAATGCCGCAACCATCAGCACTGCAAGGATCCCTGGCGCGTGCCGCATGTATCGAACCCTCCTAAGCAAACGCGTTTGAATGCGTCTGTTCCATGACCGCGCGGCTTTACGCCGCCACGTGCGGCGCCGCCTCACGGCTTGACTGCGCATATTACCATAGCTCAATGCGCCAATTCGACCCACTGAGACGTGTCTTCGGGTAGCGCGGCGCCAGTCGACAACCGCCCCTAACAGGCTAGATCTATCTTCGTCCAGTTTAGTTGCGCCATCCCGGCGTTTTCCGAGAGTATACTTGAGGACGTATCGAGAAAGGAGCAACACGTCGCGGCGAAACCGTCTCCGCCGCGCAGCTTCGCTATCACGCGTATTGCCCGGAGATCGGTGTAGTCCAAAGCGCCTTGGCGCCATAACCCCGGAGGTGGCCTGATGAAGCAGCTAACGTTTTCAGTAGCGGTACTGTGGCTCGGGGCGGCGTTTACTGTGGCCGCAACCGTACAGGCGGCCGCAGAAGAGCCGGCTGGATCCGTCGAGCTTGCGTTGGCTGCGGATGGAACCGCGCAGCAGTCCATCGTGCTGGGGCCGAATGCGGATCAACGCACGCGCGACGCTGCGGACGATCTAGCCGATGTGCTCGAGCGCATATCCGGCGCAGCGTTCGAGATCATTGAAGGGAACGGCGCAACGGGGATCGCCGTCGGCGCGTATCGGGATTTCCCGGATCTGGACCTCGGCGCTCGCTTTGATCCCGACGACATCTCTCGGCGTGACGAGTATCTGTTGCGCACACACGAAGACGGCGCGCATCTGGTTGGCGCCACGGAGTTGGCGGCGCAGCACGCGGTGTGGGATTTTTTGCACCGGCTCGGCCACCGCCAGTTCTTTCCCACGAAGACATGGGAGGTCATTCCGCATGAACCTGACCTGCGCATCGCCGTGGACGTCTTCGAGCGGCCCGATTTCTATAACCGCATGGGGCCGCGCTCCGCGCCGTGGTCGGACAATGAACGGTGGTCGCGCTGGCACGATCGCAACCGCATGACCTCCGCGTTCACGTTGCGCACGGGCCACAGTTACAACGGGATCATTCGGCGCAACGAAAGCGCGTTCGAGGAGCGCCCCGAGTATCTGGCGCTCGTGGACGGCGAACGCGGCGGGGGACGCGGCGACAAGTTCTGCATTTCCAACGAGGGCCTTCGCGAACTAGTGGTCGAGGACGCGCTAGCCCGCGCCGAGCCCGGCATGGACAGTATCTCGATGGATCCGAGCGACGGCGGAGATTGGTGCGAGTGCGAGGATTGCGCCCAGATGGGCAGCGTCAGCGACCGCGTCGTGATTCTGGCCAATGAAGTCGCCGAGACGATCAACGAGCAACACGCCGACGAGACATACGTCGGAATCTACGCCTACGCAAGCCACTCGCCGCCGCCCAGCGTGGATGTGCATCCCAAAGTCATTGTCAGCATCGCCACCTCGTTCATCCGTGGAGGATACACGCTGGACGAACTCGTAGACGGCTGGTCCGAGCGCACACAAATGATCGGCATCCGCGAATACCACGACGTTCACACCTGGAGCCAAGCGATGCCGCGCCGCGCCCGCGGTGGAGACGTTCGCTACCTTACGGAGCGAATCCCCTATTTTCATGAGCGCGGCGCGCGCTTCATGAACTCGGAATCCGCCGACTCGTGGGGCGCCAATGGCCTCGGTTATTACCTGTCGGCGGGGTTGCTTTGGGACGTGGATGCAGCCAATCGCGTGGACGAGATCGTCGACGATTTCGCGGACAAGGCGTTCGGCCGGGCATGCGAACCCATGCGCGAGTTCTATCACCTTATCGCCGAAGATTATGAGACGGTTCGCACCGACGAGGACCTGTTGGCGCGCATGTATCGTCACCTTGATGACGCCCGCGCGTTGACGGACGACACGGACATTCTGGCGCGGCTCGACGAATTGGCGCTGTACACGCGTTATGTTGAGCTGATGTTCAAGTTCCACGACGCTGAAAACGACACCGCGCGGGAAGAAGCGGCGCAACACGTGTTCCGTCACGCTTACCGCATGCGTGACTCGATGTTCGTGCACAGCCGCGCGCTCTTCAGATGGCTGCGCCGGCGCGGCGTGGACGTACCCGATGAGGCGGACCCCGGAAACCTGGCCGTGGGCCAACCGGGCGAGGACGTCCCGCCTTGGAAATGCAGCCAGCCGTTCGACACCGAAGAAATCGCCGGGTTTGTTGAGGCGGGCTTCGCCCATTACGAGCAGATGGTCATGGAGTTCCAGCCTGTATCGTTCTCGGAGGAACTGGCGTCGGCCGCCGAAGCGCTGGAACTGCCTGAAGTCCCGACGGGCTGCTTTGGCCGCAACAACACCTTCCGCGGGCAACATGTCATGTTTACGTGGCTCGAGCCCGAAGCTCCCGTGTTGAACCTGCGGGTTACGGGCGGG
>PUMX01000072.1 GCA_003552485.1 Candidatus Hydrogenedentota bacterium | reverse complement strand
GATACCTGTTGCGCCAGAACTAAGCGCCGGCCGAAGTATACCGCCGTCGCATCGCGCCTACGATTACCGCTGGAAAGATCGCCAGCGCCAGCAACAACGCTGGATTGCTCACCAACCACGCCAGTGGCGTAAGCACGAGCCTCACCAGCCACGCCAAAACGGGCGACGCAGCCACCGCATCAGCGACCGGCGGGCTCCACCGGTAGTAGAGTTCTACAGCCGCCGCGCCGCCGCTTGTCTTCAACAGGACGCTGTCGCGGAAAGAGCGTAGCGCCGCCAGCTCGCTTTCCATACCCGCGCCATAGGCCGCCGTTGCAATGAAACAGGGCCGCCCCGGCCTGGCGGCGGGATTCACGAAGTTAAACAGTTCCCGTCCGATGGCGTCTTCGCCCGTGCCGGGATCAAGCACACGCACGTCGTGTAGCCCCGTGCGCGGCAAGCCGCTGCGGGGATAGTCCACCTCAATGCGCGTCGAGGTCCACTCGACAACGGGCATTCGCGTGGTTCTCGGCGTAGCGCCCGCCGCAGATATAAAGTACACCTCCGGCTCTACCGTATCCGGGAAATTCTGGCCAAAGATCGCCACGGGAAAGTCGCCGGGGCCGCCGCGCTCCGGCTGCGCCGCCGTGATGACGATTTGGTCTGTCGGATCTTCATCCGGTGGGACCTCAGTCAGCGTAAACAGGTCGTTACGTGTATGGCTTTGCCCCGTCTGCGGATTCGTGACCGTGAGAATCACCGGCTCCGCCTCGAACGTCGAACCGCCCGGGATGCGCGCCATGATAGTCGTGTCCGAGGCGCTCTCAATCTCCAGGTCGATACCATTGAGCGTCGCCACGGGATTCTGACCAAAGCCGGCGCCGCCAATTGTCAACGAGCGCCCGCCTGCGGGGATCTCCTGCGGCAACACGCTAGGCGACACCCACTCAATGATGAGGTCTTCATCCTCGGCTCTGCGCTCACGCGCTTCCAAGACGCCCGACTGTTGCTGCATGTAAGGTTGCGTGCGCAGCCAATTATACGGGCTGTTGTCTTGCGGCCCGTCGCTGTAGAACGTGATCATCCCGAGCGCGCGCGACCCCCATGGGAACTCGCGGAACCGGTTGCGGATGTCCGGCGCCGCCTCGGGCGAAGCCGGGAAGATGTGCGGATCGGGCTCAGTCGGGGTCGCGTGACCCCAAGACACGATACCCATCGACACCTTCGAATCGGTGCGCAACGCGTCGGACGACTGCAACACCACGAAGATGTCCGGTCCAGAGAAGCGCCCATCGTTTCGGTTCGGAACCCACTGGCGGTTACGCGGTTGATTCTCGAGGCCTTCCGAATGATCACCCCACGGAACACCCAGCGTGCCTGGCGACGAAAACACCAGCTTAAGAGCGTCCGGTTCGCCTGCTTGGCCCACCCGGAACGGCTTGATATCGAGTTCGATCGGTATATCAATGTCCGGATTGAACCGGCCCGTCTCGTTTTGCGGATGCCAAATGTTGTCCCGGTAAAGGGCAATCCCGCTGTTCTCGGGATCGGCCAGCAACGGCTTCAAGTCCCGCTGGATGTCAAACCGGGAATCGCCGCCCTCGTCGTAGAACTCGACGATGACCTGCTCGAGAAAACTCGGGTCCTTGACCACGAAGTAACCGCCGTCACGCGGCGTCCCACTCAACAATTCGAGTTGGTCGCCGTTATTGGCGACTATCTCATAGCTCTCCATTTGGTTGTCAACGAGCCAATGACCAATCAACTCACCTGCGGCGAAACTCTTGCCCGGCATAGTGAAGCTGCGCTCGCCGCCCGCGCCATCCGAGCCCTCGGCCACGGTCAGGTCGGGCCGGTTGGTGGTCATTTCGAGGCCAAACACGGCCAGCGGCGAGCTTGACGGAATCCATTCCGCAGCGGTCTCGAGCAGATTCCGCACGCGCACGGGCACATCAACCTGTAGCAGGTCATGCTCGTAAAATCCCTGCACGGCGTTCTCCTCGGGGAACCGCTTCTGGTAAGCCGTCGGTTGAACGTCGACACGTGGGGAGAATTTGATTCCCGCGTCTTGCCGTCCGTCAGGCCGCCCCGGCAGGGTAGCCGGCACTACAGCGCGGAACTCCTGCAAACGTTTGGCTTGCCGCGATGTCTGGATAACGAGGAACAGGTCGTCGCCTATGCTGCCGCTCAGCTCCATCTGCTTGGCCTGGGCGTCTTGTTGCCGGAAGCTTTCCACTGCGTCGAGATCGACGCTCAGCGGGGCGACCGTGCTGTCCTCGGACCCGCCGAGCGATTCCGCGCCCGGCAAGGGCGTGTGACCTCCGCTCAAACCGCCTGACTTGCCTCGGAAGGCAAAATCGCCTTCACCGCCCGGATCTCCAGGCGCGGGCGCTTCGTCCCCGGGATCCCCGATTTCCGCTTCGTCGTCAATGATGGTGCCGAAACCGTCGCCCGCGGTGATGTCGTCCGTCGGCAACACCCACGGCTCGCGAGGCCGGAGCGTCAGGACCCACGCGCGGTCAGGTTCGCCGTCGCCGCTGAGGTCGTCCGCCTCCCCGTCCCCGGTCAGGTCCACCTCTTCAGGCGCGCTGCG
>PUMX01000007.1 GCA_003552485.1 Candidatus Hydrogenedentota bacterium | reverse complement strand
GGAGGAGGCCGAGTTTAGACGCTTGGTGGAAGGTCTGATTGAGCGCAGACTGCCGAGCTTTTCGCGACGGGGTTACCACGACGTGGAGCGGGGTATCCTTGCCGGCGCGGCGCCGGATTCGGAGTTGGCGCGCTTGGCGCGCCGGGTAGCCCTGCACGTGCAAAGCATTCTCTTGGGCGACTCGGCGGCCCGCTTGCCTGTCGCCTTTGAACGGCGTGAACGGCTTGTGTTGAACATGGAAACGGCGCGCCGCATTGACTTCTCCCCCTCTTGGGGCGTTCTGATTGAGGCCGAATTACTCCATGAAGACGTTGATCCAGGCCCGCGTCTCACGCTGCCACAGGCTATTCGCGAAGCCCTCGAGGCTAACCTGGAAATCATGGTGGCTGAGCGTTCCGTCGCCGCCGGGGCGGAAGACGTTGAGCAGGCGCGGGCGCGTTTTCGGCCGCAAGTAGAGACCGGCGGGCGCGGCGTGGTGATCGACCGCCACCGCGCGCAAGCCAGTTTTGGCGCGCAGCCGGAACGCAGTATCGAGGCCTCGGTGACGCTGACGCAGTTGCTGTATTCCGAGCCCGCGCACGCTGACCGGACTATACAGCGTCATTTGCAAACCGCTCGAAGACACAGCCGCAACGCTCTGAAACTGGATATCACGCGGGAGACCGCAGAAGCCTACATGAATGTGCTGCGCGCGCGAATTCTACAGAACATCGAACGGAATAACCTGCAGCTTACCCGCTCCCATCTCGAGATGGCGCGGACCCGTGAATCCGTGGGCGCGGCGGGCCCGGCGGAGGTCTATCGCTGGGAGAGCGAGCTGGCCAACAATCGTAAGGACGCCATTGCGGCGGCAAGCAAAGTGGAGACAGCTCAGGTAGCGCTGAACCAACTCCGTAACCGGCCGCAGGAGGAATCGTTCAAAGCGGTTTCCGTGGATTTTGATGAGCCGTATCTGCTGACCAGCGACGAAAGGCTGTTCCGTTACCTCGATAATCCGCGCGACTTTGCGATTTTCAGGGATTTTCTCGTCGAGGAGGGCATGAAGAACGCGCCGGAACTCGAAGGGTTAAGAGCCGCCATCGCAGCGCGCGAACGCGGAGCTGAGGCGGCGAAGCGCGTCTTCTATACGCCGGACATCGGGCTCCAAGCGGAAGTCACCCAGCGGCTTACTGAGAGCGGAGCGGGAACCAACGCGCCCCTATCGGGGCTGCTGCCTCAACCCCGCGATACTCAATGGAATATTGGCGTGGAGGGATCAATACCCTTGTACACCGGCGGCGCGCGGCGCGCGGAACGGCGACAGGCGCGCGCGGAGCTCGAGGAGACACAGCTCGAGTATGAAAGCGCAAAAGAACGCATCGAGCAAAAGATACGTTCAGCCGTTCATCTCGCGCGCGCCTCGTACGCCGCAATCGAGCAAACCGAGCGCGCAGCCGAATCTGCGGAGCAGAGCCTCGAAATTGTATCCAAATCCTATGCGCGTGGCGCGGTGTCCGTGCTCGAACTCCTCGATGCCCAGAATCTTGCGCTCGTCGCGGAACAGGCTTCCGCAAACGCTGTATACGACTTTTTGATTGACCTGATGAATGTCGAGCGCGCGGCGGCCCAATTCGGGATTCTCATGGGTTCCGAAGCACAGGCCGCGTGGTTCGAACGTCTTGACGAGTATTTCGAGAAACGCCGCGGGCCAACGGATGCGGCCCGAGACTGATTGTGGCGCTATACTCACGCCTTACGAAGGAACGATCTGCCATGGATAGACCCGCCCTCAGCCAAATCGCGGCTCATGCCCTGCTCGTTGTGGCGTTGTTGGGGTGCGAGGCCGTGGAAGAGGCGCCGGCGGAACCATTGCGGCCTGTCCGCTATGAGCGTGTGACCCGCGCTGCGGAGATAACTGAGCGCACGTTCTCCGGTGTTGTTGAGGCAGGCCTGGAGTCGCATCTGAGTTTTCGTGTAGCGGGAACTGTGCAACGCATTCACATCGCGGTGGGCGACCGGGTAAGTTCGGGCGATCTTATCGCTGAATTGGACGAGACCGATTTCGAGCTAAAGGTGCAGCAAGCAGAGGCGTCCCTTAGTTTGTCGGAGGCCAAGGCCCGGCGCGCTGAAGCCGACTATCAGCGGGCCCGCGCGCTCTATGAGAGCGACGGCATCAGCCAGAGCGAACTGGATGCCGCGCGCGCCGCGGCTGAGTCAGCCAGCGCCGCATCGGATGCGCAGAAGAGGCAACTGGAGTTAGCGCGTTCTCAGGCCGGATACACCCGCTTGCGCGCGCCAACCACTGGGGCCATCGCCGCCGTGCCCGTGGACGAAAACGAGAATGTGGCGGCGGGGCATCCCGTGGCGGTGCTTAGCGGCAGCGACAAGCCCAAGGTGCATGTGAGCGTGCCCGAAGGTTTGATAGGGCGGATCGAAGACGGAGCCCCGGCGGTGGTGCAGCTTGATGCCGTGTCTGAGAAGACGTATGAGGCCACTGTAATTGAAGTGGGGGTTTCGCCGATTGGGATTGGCACTACGTATCCCGTTAAGGTGCGCATTGAAGACGCCGGTCCGGAAGTACGTCCCGGTATGGCGG
>PUMX01000073.1 GCA_003552485.1 Candidatus Hydrogenedentota bacterium | reverse complement strand
GTCTCGGGCACAGGCCGCGGCGTCATGAGTTCGTAGCCGTCTCCGCTTTGCTCGCTTCGGTAAACCAGATAGCCCTTGGTCTCTGAGCTGAACTCAGACGGCGTCCAGCTCAGCGCAACGGCGGGCCCGGCTTCACGCCATTCGAGATCCTTGGGCGGCCGCGGCCGCGCCATCACGGCGACGTAATTGCGGAAGCGGCCGGTCATGCTCGACGCGGTATGCACCTTCGTGGCGTCCTCACTCTGCATGCTGAAATCGCCGCCCGCGTAGTAACCGTTGAACCGGTGGTTCGTGTCGAAGACGGGTTGCGCGGTGAGGTCGGTGAATACTTGGTAGAGGATATTGCCGTTTTCCGGCCGGCGGTAATTGCCAAAATGCCAGCCCCGCACCCAACCGACGAAGAAACGCGGATGGAACCGCCAGTGCAAATGATAATTGGTTCCGTTGGGCGAAAGACGAAAACCCTCGGTTTCGCCGCTGCGCACATGCGCGATGACGGTTGTACCGCCATCCGTGGCGATGTATTCCCAATCCGGCGAGGGCGACTCGTGGCCATGAGTCGCATGAGACAGATTCCGCCAGAGATCGTGGAGTTCGTCCATGCTCAAATCCGTGGGTAGTTGGACGTCGTCCACAAACCATGGCAACCCGTAGTTGTTCCACTCCTCGCCTTCGGGATAGTGAACCCGGTCATCGTAAAAGGCGCGCAGGTAGTTCGTATTGCCGCATAGGGGCGCGGCGATGTTGGTGGTCTCCCCCGTCTCGCGATCCACCAGCATGCCCGTACGCAACGCAATGAGGTCCCCATGCTCCTCATGGTCGTAAATGACGCAGAAATGATTCGAGCCCACCGATTCCCCTTCCGGCCCGATAGGCCGGCCGTCGTAAAGCGACAACCGCGGAATCGGATAGTCCTCGTCATCCTCAAACGGAACGAAAACGCCCCGGTTCGGCAGGTCCACGAACACGTGGCGTCCGTCGCGGGTCAAGTCGTAAATCCGCTTTCCCGAAGCTGGCCAGGAGAGGGTGTCCCATTCCGCCAAAATCTCCTCCTCACCGGTCCGCCAGTCGTTCCGGGTTATGCGATCACTTGGGCTGGCCGGAGCGTAGTAGAGGTCTGGCTTTTCGGGAGCCCAAAAAGCCGGACGCGGCCCCTCGGCAGGGTGCAGGCGGGAGAAGTCCGCATTACAGAACCACCCTGAGTGCGCGCCGTCGCCCGCGGGCCGCGTGCCCGGGATGTACAGCGTAGTGCCTGTTGGATTCCACGCAGGCCATATGGACGCTGTGCCTGCATGTTCGACCGTGGGCGAATCGTCGATCATCCATACCTGCGCGCCGAACTGCTGGTCTTCAAAGATGAGCCGCCGCATGGCGAGCGTTCCATCGTCTTGTTGGAACAAATCGTACGGTTTCTCGCCGTGACGCTCCATGAACGCGTCCAGCCCCTGAGTGGGATACGGTCCTTCCGCATACTCCGGCGGAACGTCCGCAAACGCCGTGAAACCCAGTACAATACCTATGGTCAGCGCCGCCGCCTTTGAGATTCGCATCGATACTCTCCCCTTGTCAGTTGGACCCCGCATAGGTTAATGGCGTTCGCCCATGCCCCCTCGTAGCGCCGCTGTCACGCGGTCTTGGACCGCCGCCTGGAGGACGGCGCTAGGGGCTCGCGGGCGCGCCCCATCCACAGGAGCTAACTACTCTGTGTTGAAAGAATACGCCCGCGAAGCGCATCTATCAAACCCAGGGATACGCCCGCTTTCCTCTCAGCACTATGCTCCGCGCCGCAACAACCAAATCGCGGCGACGGTGTGTTCCTCCATAAACCGGCATTCCTCCTCTTCGGAGCGCACGTAGGCCGTCAACTGTTCCCGCAACACGGGAAACCGCCGCGCCAGTCCTTCGGCCCGCCTTCGGATGCATTCGGTATTGGCGCTATTGTAAGCGTGTAATTCCCCAGTGGGCACGATGATTTCGCGCTCGATGGCGTCCCCGTGGAGGGTAAGCTCGCGAATCGTCTCCGCGCGGTCCTGACAATACTCATAGCCAGGCGGCCGATCGGCGGGACACGTCTCCAGCACGTAGCCGTCGTCGATGATCATGTAGCCGCCGGGCCGCACGGCCTTCCGAAGCCATCCGATGGTGTCCTTGTACGAGCCCATCACCGCGCCGGTGGCGGCGAGAATAGCCAGATCGTAATCGGCGCCCTCGCCGATGAACGCGCGCATGTCCGCGACCTCGAACCGGCAACGTTCGGCCACCCCGGCCTCGCGCGCCTTTGCCTTGGCTTCTTCTATAAACGGAGCAAAGAGATCGATCCCATGCACCGACAAGTCGAGCCGCTGGGCTATTGGCACGCACACGGCCCCTTTGCCGCACCCCACTTCCAGCACGCGCGTCGTCTCCGGTTCGAGTTCAAGGGGGCGTAGCAAATCGACGATACGGTCCGGCCAGCTGCCGAGTATCCAGATGTCCGCCAGCAATTCGGGAAGGTGTGGCAGGAGTTCCGGGGCAACGCCGAATGCTTCTGCTACATCGTCTTGTCCAAGCGTCATGGCGCCCTGTCGGCTTTACGCGTT
>PUMX01000359.1 GCA_003552485.1 Candidatus Hydrogenedentota bacterium | reverse complement strand
TAGTATTCGAGCCACTCCAACGACCCTTGGTAGGGATAATGCGGCGTATTCATGGGGAAGAAGAGGAAGAAGGGTTCATCCTTGTGTTGCTCCATGAACGCCTTGGCCTCCGTCACCATGAGATCCGGGAAGAACTCGCCGTAGTGCCGGGCGCGCTCGCCGTTACGCCAGAGGTCGTGCTGGTTGGGCCCCGCCCAATAGAAGAAGTGAGAGTAGTTGTCGATGCAGCCGCCCATGTGGCCGAAGGAGTGATCGAAGCCGTGGGCGTTGGGCATCGTGTCCTCGGAATAGCCGAGATGCCACTTGCCGACGTGGGCCGTGGCGTAGCCAGCCTCCTTGAACATACGCGCCATGCTCGGATGCTCCGTGCTCAGCCCCGGTTCGCCCGGTTGAGACGAGGTGTTGCCCGGCAAACCGACGCGCACCGGGTAGCAACCGGTCATCATGCCGGCGCGCGAAGGCGTGCACACGGAAGAGGCGCCGTAGAATTGAGTAAACCGCACGCCTTCTTCTGCGATGCGATCGAGCGCCGGCGTCTTGAAGTACGGCGAGCCATAGCAACCAGCGTCCATGTAGCTCTGGTCGTCCGTCATAATCACAATGACGTTGGGCTTGCGCCCATTTTCGTTGGTCTCGGCCCGCGCCGAAGCCAACGGCGCAGCTGCGGCCGACGCCGCCATCGCGCCGAGAAATCCGCGTCTTGTCATATTGCCTCCCTGTGCCATGGCTATGAATCCTCCATTCGCGCGCATCGAAGCTTTCTCGCCTTCGGGTTGCGGCGCCGGCTCTGATCGTTACTCCGCGCCCTCGTGAAGCTCGGCGGCGCCATGCTCCAGCTCATAGAGCGCCTGGATCTCTTCGTGCGTTAATGCGCGGTCGAAGACAGTCAAATCATCGAGTAACCCGACATAGTGCATACCTAGAACGATGTCATTTTCGCCCTCATCCCAGTCCATACGCAAATCGAATCCCGTGATCTCGCCAATGAAATCGCCGTTTACGTATAACCGGCCGACGCCATCGGGTTCGCGAGTGTTGACGTTTTCAAAGGTAAACACGCAGTGGGTCCACTGGTCCGAACCGAAGTAGGGCGGATTCGGCGTTTGAACCATGGGCCGCTCGTCCAGGGGAACTTCCTCCCATGGGGTCCCCTCGGGGTTCCAGAGATCGCGGACCGGCGGCATGGACAAGCGGAAGTGGCGTGGCGTTTCGTCGCGGCTAAAGTTGAAGAACATGACGCCATCGGCCCACTCATCGCCCGCCAGTTGCACGGGATCCGACCAGCCGGGCGCGAGGTCTTCATCGGGATCGATTTGCATCCACACGGATAACGCGCCCGACCAGTCTTCGCGGCTGTAGCCAATGTTCGGTCCGCCCCGGAAGAACACAACGGGATCCATGGAGCCCATGCGGCGCAGAGCGGAACCCCAGCGGCCTTCACCCTCGGCCCACTCGACGAGATCGCCTTCTTGGATCCCGGGCTCCCGCTGGCCACGTTCGCTCCAGCCGGGCGCGGTATAGAAAACCGGGTCGCCTGCGGCGAAGTCGGCGTCAAGACCGTTGTCAAAAGAAGCGTGAAACAGAAGGGACTCCTTCAACGCATCCAACGTTTCGTCCGCCCCGCTGCTGAGCGGAAAGAGTCCTGCGGCGGCCGCCAGTAGGAGTGCATGGATGATGAATGGTACAGATTGGCGCATTACAGCGTTCTCCCAAATTTGCATTTTCTTTTCAGCGTAACTTGCTGTGGACATGTCCTCACCGGTATACCACAGTGGAAATGCCCGCGGCCAATTGGCTCCGATCACTGGGCGAGCCGCGGGCCATGCGCGCCGGCGGGACGACGGCGGGACGGGCGTACTGCGTGCCGGCGGGACGCCAGCGTTACGGGCGCACATAGGGGTGGTTTGTTAGTGGCGCCGTCGAGGGGCTCTATCCGTTGAATGCCGCCAGGCGTGTTGCTACCATGCCTTGCGATCGCCGGGTTTCCGCGGCAAATTCGTCATCTGGTCCAGCCCATGTGACCCAGTGCTTTCTGCAATCAGGCGGGGGCCGCGGATCCTTTTGCATCGCCAAGGGATTAAGCATTTACTTGGACTGCTGTGAGGCGCGTCTCGCGCGTGTTTTGCGGCCCGGCCTATTGCGGCGAAGCCCAGACGGGGAAAATGCATTGGTGAGTAGGGGACTAAACTCGACACAGGCATCAACCATCGAACGCCGGTTTCGCTGCGCCGGCGCCGGAGGGCGGGCGTGATACCTTCGGTTGCGAGACCGCGTTACGGGTTGACCCCTTTCTTTCTGATTGCCGTGTTTTTCGTCATTACGGCCCCGACATTCTGGCATCTCGTTGAACTCCAGCAGGCGCAGCTGCAGGACATCTACGAGAACCGCGAGCTTTATGACGAAACCTACCCGCGCATGACGTACATGGCGTCGCGGTTGGGCGCGGCGGAGCTTCCCCTGTGGAACGAGACGCAGAACTGTGGCGAACCGGCCGCCGCCAATCCCGCGTTTGGGACGTTTCAGCCGCTCAATATTGTGTTTCTCGTATTGCCCGCGGAACGGGCAATGGCGGTGCATGCGTTCATCTGCCTTACGCTTATGGGTATAGGCTTCGTGGGGTTCGCGCGCGCGGTCAGCGCGAATTATACGCCGGCGCTGGCGGGCGCCATTGTGTACGCGTACTGCGGCGCTTCAGCCGGCGCTATGTCGCGTCCGGGCATGGCGGCGGCGCCGGCCTGGGCGCCGTTCATCTTCTGGGCGCTGCGGGAGTTCGCAGCGACGCAGCGCATGCGGTTCGCGGTGCTTGCTGGCTTGACGGGAGCCCTGCTGCTGCTGTCCGGCGCGGCCGCATTGGCGCTGGTGTTGCTTTTGACCGCCGTGGCTTACGCGGGATGGTGCGTGGCCCTGGTCCGCGCGGAAGGCCCCTACAACCCCCTTGGCATTGTCGCGGGTCTAGCGTTGACCGTCGTCGTGATGTTGCTCGTCAGCGCCGTGCAGTGGATCCCCGCCGCGGCCGCGTTCGCACACGGCGGATACGTGTGGCCGGAACTGTGGAATGCCGATGTAGCCGCGCAGATCCCCGCGACCGTCGAGGCGACCTTGGCGCAACTGCTCTCCGCCAATCCCGGCGCATTGCCGCGCATCGGCTATGCAGGCGTGTTGCCGCTGTTGGTGTTTCCCGCCGCCGTGTTCCATCAACACGCGCAACGTGACGCGTGGTTCGCGTTGCTGAGTATCATCGGCCTGATCGCCATTGCGCGGGCGTTGCCGCCGGAAGCCGCGGGCTTTCCGGTGTGGGTGGTGGTTTATCCGGCAGTGCTTGGCCTTGGCCTGTTAACCGCGCTCGGCGCCGACCGGCTGTTACAACCGCGGGCCTACGCCCATGTGGAACGCGTATGGTTGCCGGCGCTGTTCGCGGCGATTGCGCTCGTGGTGGTGTTCACCCTCGCGGGAGGCCAAGTGCGGGGCTACATCATCGCGCTGACGGTTATCGGATTGCCGGCGCTGGTATTCCGCAAGCGGTGGCTTATCGCACCGGCTGGACTCTTGCTCGTGTTATTGTTGTTCGCCGATCTCACGGTCGCCAGCGTCAATGCGTATCGTCATCCATTTCAGGATATGACCGCGCGCCAGGAGAGTTTGGAACCGCTCGTCAACGCCATGCGCGATCACGAAGAGGATGGACGGATCCTCGTCGTTGAGAATAACCATAACGCGGAGCCACGCCGGAATATCGGGATGACCACCGGCTTGCGCGTGATCAACGGCGCCCCCGCGACGATGCCGCCGTCGCACCGCTCATGGTTCGAATACGCGCGCCGCGCCGCTACGGATCCCGAAGCCGGCGCCGCCCTCTCGTTACTGCGTTATGCGGGCTTGCAGGCCGTCTTATGGGGAACGGATCCGGCGCGCGCCGATACCGAAGCATGGGACGCCGCATTCCCGGAGCGCACCGAGCATGTAACGGACACCGGCGCGCGGTATTGGACAATGACGCCCGATATCGGACAAGCCGCCTGGTTTGCGGATTGGACCACGGTCGAATCTGAGCAAGCGATGTTGGAATTCCAGTTGGCGCAACCCGTGGATGCGCCGTTGCAGCCTTGCGTCGCGCATTCGCCGGACGCGCCCGAGCCGGCCGGCGCCGAGGAGGCGGAAACGCCCGCCGTAGAGGTGACGGCGCAGCGGCCCGCGCCAGAGGAAGCGATTATCAACGTCGAGGCGGACCGTCTGGGGTTACTCGTGTTCACGGAGCGGGCCGACCCCGGCTGGCGCGCCACAGTGAATGGCGAGGCTGTTCCCATTGTTTCCGCCAACGGCGTTTTTCAAGGTGTATTTCTCGAAGCCGGGGAACACGAAGTGCGGTTCATCTATCGGCCCGCCAGCTTTCGGTTGGGCTACACTCTAAGCATGGCGGGCCTGGCGATCTGTGTGCTCGCAGGCTGGATTGGCGTGGCGCGGCCGACCCACTAGATCAAGGCGGTATTTCAGGGAGCGGACTACTATGAGCGAGGCATTGCGTATTGGATTCATCGGCGCGGCCGCCTCGGGAAGCGCGCGGCGCCGATAGTTCAACCAAAAGGACACGGGCCATCACGTGGTTTGGGTGACCGCACACGAGTAGAATAGGGATCTGTATGAATTCCCATTTATGTAGCCGCCTTAACACCGAATGTGGGCTGTAGGGAGGCGAAACAGGAGGAATATCCTATGCGCAATTATTCCATTGTTACCGCATCGCTCGCGGTGCTAGCGGCGGCGAGCCTGTGTCCCACCAGCGCGCAAGCGGCGGAATCTCTCGAGGAAGTAAACGGCATCGTAAATGGGGATTTCGAGGCTGGCGAAACCATCGAGGACAGCGGCTGGGACTGGTGGTCGAGAGATGACGTTGGCTCAGCGCGCTTTTCCTCGGAGGCGAAGAGTGGGACGCGATCGGTGAAGATCGAGCGCGACGGAAAGCCCCTGTCAGGCTTCGAAGACTGGACGTTGACTAACACGGGCCGGCTCGATGTCAATCCGGGCGAGGTGTGGACGGCTTCCGCTTGGGTGAGGTTCGAAGACACCGACCGCATCTCGCTGGACGTCATCGAGCTGGACGAAAACGGGCGACGGTTGGTCAACCATCCGCCCGGCGGCGGCGCCGGCACGCATGAAGCCTACGGGACCTCGGATGGCTGGATGCTTCTGCAAGCGTCGTCCATTGTTCCGCCGGAATGCGCGCAGATATACGTGCGGATCAAAGGTGTGGGAGCCGCGCGCGCTCGGGCGGACGATGTGCAATTCCGCCGGGGACCAGCCGAACGCACTGCGCCGCCACGGCCGAAAGTCGAGGGGTGGGCCTATCATCAGGGCCGCGTCGAAGAGCGGCTTGGCCGCGGGCTGGTGGCCATGCCGCGGGAGGAAGGCGGCGTGCATCTGCGCTGGCGGCTGCTTGAAGAAGACCACGGCGCCGGCTTTGACGTTTATCGCGCTGCGGAGGGCGGCGAGCCTGTCAAACTAAACGAGGAGCCTGTCGTGCAAACCACGGACTTTGTGGACGACACGGCGGACTTGAGCGTGGAGAATGAGTACTTTGTTGAAGCGCTCGACGGCGAATACGAGTCAGAGCCCTCCGAAACCTTCACAGTGGAGGCCGATCCTCCCGTCAGGCCCTACCGCTCCATCACGCTCAAGGATGAAGACATGATGTTCCGTAAAGTGGGCGTCGCGGATCTGAATGGCGACGGACGCTACGACTTTGTCATCAGAACGCCAGCCACAAATGTGGACCCCTGGCATCGCCCATGGCGCCCCAGCGAGGAAACATATAAGCTGCAAGCGTACTTGTCCGACGGAACGTTTCTATGGGAGAAGGACCTCGGTTGGAACATCGAGGCGGGGGTATGGTACTCGCCCTACGTGGTGTACGACTTCAGTGGCGATGGACGCGCGGAAGTGGCGGTAAAGACGGCGCCCACCGATGAGGATTTGCGGGATACAGAGCCTTCGGAAGACAACCGCTATGAGGCGGGCCGGGTGCGCACAGGGCCGGAATACTTGTCTATACTTGACGGCATGACGGGCGAGGAGCTGGCGCGGACAGACTGGCCTTCGCGCGACGGGCTCGGGGGTTACAATTACTACTCGCGCAATCAGATGGGCGTGGCCTACCTGGACGGCAAAACGCCCGCCGTACTCGCGCAACGCGGCACCTACGGGCTCATGAAACTCAACGCATACCAATTCCACGGAGGTGAGTTGGAAAAGCTCTGGGCCTGGGAAAGCCCCGACGAACCCGGCGGTTTCTATTATGGTCAGGGCGCCCACAATCTGCTCACGTTGGACTTGGACGGCGATGGCCGCGACGAGATTATCCTGGGGTCGTGCGTCATCGACGATAACGGCGATGGGTTGTGGTCCACCGGTATGGGCCATCCCGACAACCTCTACGTGGGCAATCTGGATCCCACCCGCTCGGGTATGGAAGTGTTCCTAGGACTCGAAACCGACCACGCGCGTAACGGGATATGCATGGTGGACGCCCGCACGGGCGCGCTGATCTGGGGACTCAACGAACCCACGGACCACATCCACGGTTCCGGGCTGGTATCGAACATAGACGCCTCGCGCCCGGGCATGGAGAACTACGGCGGCGAGCGGCATTCGGACGAACGATGGTTGCATACGGCGCAGGGCGAACTCATCGCTAGGGAAGACGACATCCCGTGGACCACCTTGGCGCCAGGCGCCGCCTATTGGGACGGAACCACGCAGCGCGAACTCGTCATCGGCGGACGTATTTTCCGGTATCCGGACCACGAGACGGTGTTGGACGGTGTTGAAGGCCGCCAAACCGCGATCGTTGATTTGTTCGGCGACTGGCGCGAGGAAATCATCACGTCGGTTCCCGGCGAATTGCGCATTTACGCAACGCCCATACCGGCCGAGGACCGCCGCGTGACGCTCATGCAGGACCACCTTTACCGCACCAGCGTGGCGCATATGGCCATGGGATACGGCGATAACCCGCCGTTGACGAGCTATTTCATCGGAGATGAGTAGGGCTAGGGCCGGTTGCGCAGGACATGCGGCCATACCCGTCCAAAGCGTGGTAAGTTGGCAGTGTGAATGCGAAGGCGTTCAAGCTTTTTTTGGCGCGCCGTAACCAAGGAGGAAGATCTCATGCGCGGACAGTTGACGGGCATCGCCTGGATTGTGACTACAGCCGCATTGATAGGGTTGGCGCCATGGCTGAGCCATGCGCAGGCCACGGAGTCTTTGCCCGAGGTCAACGGCGTCGTTAACGGCGATTTCGAAGCCGGCGAGAAACTCGAGGAGAGCGGTTGGTCGTGGTGGTCGTGGGATGATGCGGGCTCCGCGGCATTCTGCAGCGAAGAAGTCAAGTCAGGCGAACGCGCGGTCAAGATCGGCCGGGCCGGCGAACCCGTGCGATCGGGTAAAGACTGGGTGCTGACCAACGACGGCCGGCTTGCGGTGGAAGAAGGAGAAGTCTGGACCGCCTCGGCTTGGGTGAAGTACGAAGATACGGATCGCATCGACCTCGATATCATAGAAGTCACGGGCGACGAGGAACCGCATCCTTCCAGCTTCCGCCGAGGCCGGGGCGCCGGTACACATCCGGTGTACGGCACGGGTGATTGGCGGCTGCTTCAGGCAACGTCCATTGTTCCGCCGGACTGCCACACCATCTATGTGCGCATCAAAGGGGTAGGACAAGCCCGCGCTTGGGTCGACGACGTAAGATTCGAGAAAGGCCACGCTGAACGCGTCGAACCGCCGCGTCCAAAGGTCGAGGGCTGGGCCTACGAAGGCGAGCGTGTGCGGGAACGGCTCAGCCGCGGCTTGATAGCCATGCCGCGCGAAGACGGCGGGGTCTATCTGCGTTGGCGCTTACTCGAGGAAGACGATGAGGCGACCTTCAATGTGTACCGCGCGTCCGATGGCGGCGAACTGGTCAGATTGAATGACAGACCGGTTACACAGACCACCGATTTCGTGGACGACACGGCGGACCTGAGCGTCGTGAATCATTATGCCGTGGTTCCGCTGGACGGCGATTATGAAGGGGAAGCCTCGCGCCCCTACGAGCTTGAAGCGGGCGCGGCGTTCGAGCCGTATCTGTCAATCCCACTCCAAGACGAAGACACGACGTTTCAAAAAGTGGGCATTGGCGACCTCAACGGCGACGGCCGCTACGATTTCGTTATCAAGACGCCTGACACGAATATCGACCCCTTTTTCCGTTATTGGCGGCCCAGCGAGGAGACCTACAAGTTGCAAGCCTACCAGGCCGACGGCACGTTCCTATGGGAGAAGGACCTGGGTTGGAATATCGAGGCGGGCATATGGTACTCGCCGTTTATCGTGTACGATTTCAATGGAAACGGGCGCGCGGAAGTGGCGGTCAAGACGGCCCCTACGCACGTGGATTACCGCGAGGGCGAACCGTCTCCGGAACGTTCCTACGGCGGTTTTGATGCGGGCCGCGTTCGAACCGGCCCCGAATTTCTTTCCGTGCTCGACGGCATGACCGGAGAAGAATTGGCGCGTGCGGATTGGCCTTCGCGCGAGGGTATCGGCAAGTACAGCTATGTGTCCCGCAATCAGATGGGTGTCGCGTACCTCGATGGCAACACGCCATGCATTCTGGCGCAGCGCGGAACGTACTCGCTCATGAAGCTCACCGCCTTTCAGTTGCAGGACGGCGCGTTGGAGGAATTGTGGGCTTGGGAGAGCCCGGACGAGCCCGGCGGCTTTTACCACGGACAGGGCGCGCATAACCTGCTAACGCTGGATCTCGACGGAGACGGACGCGACGAAATCATTCTCGGCGCCGCCGCGATTGATGATAACGGGGACGGTCTGTGGTCCGCGGGTTTGGGCCATCCCGACAACCTGTTTGTGGGCAATCTCGATCCGACTCGCCCGGGGTTGGAAGTGTTTCTCGGCATGGAGACTAGTCTGGATCGGCACGGCATCGCCATGTTGGAAGCGGCGACCGGCGAGGTGTTGTGGGGGTTGGACAAGCCGACCCGTCACATCCACGGATCGGGGCTCGTATCTAACATTGACGCGTCGCGTGAGGGTATGGAGACCTACGCCGGCGAATCCGGTACAGACGAGCGCTGGCTGCATACGGCGCAGGGTGACTTGATTGCTAGAGAAGACGACATCCCCTGGGCCAGGCTCTCGCCCTCGGCTGTCTATTGGGACGGAACCACGCAGCGGGAGATGCTGGTGGACTCACGGATTTTCCGCTATCCGGATGGCGAAACGCTCTTCGAACCCGTCGAGGGTCGCCAACGCGCCTGGGTGGATCTACTAGGCGACTGGCGCGAGGAAATCATCACGTCGGTTCCCGGCGAATTGCGCATTTACACGACGCCCATACCGGCTGAGGATCGCCGCGTAACGCTCATGCAGGATCATCTCTACCGCACCAGCGTGGCGCATATGGCCATGGGATACGGCGATAATCCGCCGTTGACAAGCTATTTCATCGGAGACGAGAGGTAAGCTTTGATCAGCGTTGTTCCACGGTGAACACGATGATCATGTCGCCTTCCTCAAGAGGGAAACCGCCGAGGCACAGGTTATCCCCCGGCGTAACGCTGCTGGTGGTCTTTAATGCGTTGACGGTCTTTTGTTCGCCGTCTTCGTCGTACTCGTCGAGCCGTTTCTCGACGCGCGTCTCGACGCGCACGCGCCCGTTGCGTTGCCGGCCCAACGGTGTTACGTAAAGGGTATAACGCTCATCAATGGCGAACTCGATTTCTTGTCCGAAAGGCGCGCGGGCCTGCTGCTTGGCCATTTGCCGGTACGTGTCGTAGCGGAGACCATCAAGGGCGTTTTGTATTTCGCGCAGCCCCGCGTCATAGTGGGTCTCGTTCCGGCCCTCCACCGTGGCTTGGATGGCGGTAAAACCTATCATGACCGGCTCGGACCCCGGAGCGTTGTTGGCCATGGCGGGCCATGCTGCGCCGGCAAGAAGCGCAAAGGCGATAGTTACTCTCACCACATATCTTCCCGGGCAACGTTTACCCATACGGTTTGCGTTCCATTTTCGGAGGAATACTGGCGGACTTCCGCGTCTTCGAGGTCGGTGGACCAGGATTCGACAACGGTGCCTTCGACGGGTGCTGGATCCCCGGAAAAGACGGCGAACAACGAACCGGCAGTAATAAGCGCGGCGGCCGCAACTGAGGCAAAGGCCCACGCCCCACTCCATCGCCAAGCCGTAGCGGGCGCTTCAATGCCTTCCCGGACGCCTTCCATGAAAGCCGGGAATTGCGCATCCCTAATGGTCTCGCGTTGCGCCGCGTGTTGCGCGCCGCTCCGCAGCGTGCGCCATAACGCCACCTCGGCGCGGCACTCGGCGCATGTTGCGACATGCCGGGCAGCTTCATGGTCTTGTGGCATGTTCGCATCGAACCACTGTTCAACCCGTGACAACCACCTACACTTGTTCATCGTTATTTTCCTTCCACCACACCCATTCGGACCAGGTGGCTCTGCAGTTTTTTTCGTGCATGATGCAACCGGCTCATAACGGTGCCCACATTGCATCCGATTACTTCGGCCATTTGTTCGTATGAAAGCCCTTCAAATTCGCGCAGGATAAAGACCGTTCGGTGCTTTATCGGCAACGCGTCCACAGCATTCCGGATGGCCTCGCCCAATTCCTCAGCGGCCAGCGCGTCGTCTGGACGCTGACCGGGGGCGGCTTGGTCTGGCGCGCCCCGCGTTTCATCGAATCCGACGGTCTGCACGCGGCGTTTCTTCAAAAAATCTTTGCACTGATTCGCGGTTATCCGCAACAACCAGGTCTTGAAGCGGGCGTCGCCCCGGAACCGATTGAGCGCGCGATGGGCCTTGATAAAGGCTTCTTGGGCGATATCCCAGGCTTCTTCGCGGTTCCGCACAAAATGGAACGCCACTGCGAACACGTCATTGCGGTACCGGCGCACCAGCATTTCAAATGCTTGGCTATCTCCCGACTGGGCCGCCCGCACCAACCCCGCGTCTTCCTCTTCGGAATCCGTTTGGGGCGTTGATGATTCTTCGTCCTCCGACGGGCGCGCCTCATGCTGCGGCTCGTCGTCGAAGGATTGCCTCATCCGCTTCAATTCCTCACCCAAAGTAATAGACGACGCTACACCCAGCGTATTTAAATACTGTGCCTGTCTCATTGCAAACCCGCTTGCGCTGCAGCGCCGTTGCCATTGATCAGTGCCGTAAAAAATAAGAAAAACGCCCCACAAAAGCCCGCTAAATGGAGTTGTTGTTACATTTAACGCGAATCAGGCGCCCCGCGCAAGCACGAAATCCGCCAAGCTCGCCATCGCCTCACGGTACGGGGAAGGCGGCAATTCCTCTAAAGCAGCCCGGGCCTCCGCGGCGTACTGACGTGCAATCACCTCGGCTCGTTCACGCGCGCCTGTGGCCTCCATGGACGAGGCGACCCATTCGCGGTCGTCCTCGTCGATCTCGGTCCCCTCCATCGCCAACAGCCGGGCGCGCTCAGCCTGATTGAGGCCGTCACGCAAGTACAGAAGAGGCAACGTATGCTTGCCTTCGATAATATCCCCACAGGACGGCTTGCCCAAGGCGGTTTCCTGCTGACACAAATCGAGCACATCGTCAATAATTTGGAACGCCACGCCTAAACTCATGCCGTAACGCTCCATGACATCCCGATAGCGTTCATCAATAAGTAGCACCGGGGTGCTACACGTAACCGCGAATAAGCTCCCCGTCTTGCCCCGGGCGAGATCGATGCATTGTTCGGCGGTAGGTTCGCGATGGCGCATGCCGAAATTGCGCAATTCCCCACTGGCCATCTGGCAAATGGATTCGACCGCGTTGATGATGACGCTGCAGGCGTTGTGGCTGCCCATCATAACGATGGCCCGCGCCATAATGTAATCCCCGCCCAACACTGCGGTCCGGTTATCCCACTGCGCTTTGAGCGAGCGTTGCCCCCGCCGTGTGTCAGACCCATCCACGACGTCATCATGAATCAGCGCGGCCACGTGCAGCATTTCCATGCCGGCGGCCAGATT